>DYOP01000038.1:19377-22572 GCA_020720425.1 Bdellovibrio sp.
CATTATCCTGAACCTTATCTTGCACATTATCCTGAGCATTAGCATTATTCTGAACCATATCCTGCACATTGTCTTGAGCGTATAAAGGTAGATCAAATAAACCAATGACCAATAAAAAACAAATTGAAGCATAACCCCATTTAGTCATATGATCCGTTTGAGCCTTGATATCCCTTTGAGCCTTTTTTACATTATTAACTTGATTAACTTGCATGATTAAGAAACTCCTTAATTTTTAAAAATTATATAATTTTAAATATTTTACATTATAATTCTAATTTAACTCTTATTAAACTTATACCCATATACCCTATCAGGGCATTTGACAATCAGGATGTTTTAAAAAAAGATTAAGCGCATCAGAATTTAAAAAACCTACACTTTTAAAAACAAATTTCTTGTTGCAAAACAAAAGTAGGCTTGGGGTGGCCTCAATTGATTCAGAAATAACATAACCCAACTCTTTTCGAGTAGATAAATAAAAATCTAACTCCTTTAGCCATATATTTTTAAGTAAATCCGTTTGAGCTGAATCAATCCAAAAAACCTTTAAATTAAAATTCGAAAAATAATCAGGTTTATTTTGTTTTATTTTAATAAATTCTACAATTTGATTTGTACAGGGGGTGCAGTTTTCTTTAGCCACTAAGATTAAGGTGGGCGTGGCTTTAATCAATTCATCCCATAAAATAAGCTTATTGTTTTTTGCTGATTCGACCCAAACTTTTGAACTTTTATTTTGAGCCTGAACAAAGCCTGAATTAAAACAACTCAATGCTATGATTATAAAAAAAATCACTAAAACTGCCCTGAAAGACCCAAATAGGCCACCCGACCTCGCAAAGGCCCCCATACATGGCCAACATCAATATGACCTAACTCATCATAAAACAAAGGACTTTCTGATGTTACCTGAGTATAATCGAGTAAATTTTTAACTCCATAAGTTAACTTTATTTGTTTATCCAAATGAAGATCTCCCGATAAGTTAATAGTTCCATAGTGAGGGGCCTCCAAGGATTTTGCATCAATCCCTTGATTTAAATTATAATCATAAGCATTAAACCTGTTCCCATAACCATAGACCGCTAAATCTCGAGCCCCTACAAAGCTTAGATCCATTTGAATATCCCATGTTTTTTGGCTATACCCAACTCCAAATAATGCCCTTGTTTCGATGGGAGCAATCCAAAAAAGTGATTTCATGAAATCCGAATACTGGTAACTTTCATATCCAAACGATATAGACCAAGGAGAATCAAACTGATAGCCTATTAAAAAATCAAAACTTGTTGATTGGGCTAATTGATTTGCATTTTTAAGCGTGGGCAGCAAACCCGAAGTTTCGACATAAGAGGCATTTTTAATTTCAGTCCAAGAAGCGGTGCTGCTAAAAGAAAATTTATTATTATCATAGGATAGCGTATACAAGGCCGAATCTGATTGCTCTAACTCTGTTGGCTGTACCTTAAACCCTTGATCCAGTAGCCCATGCTCACTTTCAAAAAAAGTTAAAGGCGCCCTAAACCCTTGCCCAAGGCCCAATCGCGAGGTCCAAGTTTGACTGTGATTGTATTTTGCAAAAAAGCGGGGGACAATGATATTTTTTTCGATTTCAATCCCCGCAAAATGAGTATAGTCAACAGTTACCTGATTAAATCGAGCAGCTAGGGTTAAAGATAATTGTTCATTTAAATCCCAAGCCCCTTGAAGATAGGCACCTTGGGCCTTGTAAATAAACTCGTCTTTAGGCAAACCTAAACTTTCAAAAAATGATTTACTTTGCGATAACATAAGCTCATTTTTAAAATCAAAGCCTGCAGTCAGCAGCCAATCCGAACTTAAACTTGTATTATACTTTATATCCAAATAATAACTATCATCTAAATTTCGATAATCATTAGCTTCGTAAATAGAGTCTTGTTTACTTTGCGCATAAGCCAGGGAAGTAATCAAATTATCGTTTTCGTTAAGCTGCTGAGTCCACTTTAGGCTCGTATCAATCCGATCTGTATTGATCGCTTCGATTAAATCAGAGGGCTGTCCAATATATTTTTTTCGAATATCATCGTTTTGAAACTTCATACCTAAAACTGAATTTGATTGCGTAATCGCACCCAACTCAGATTCGGTTAGATAACCACCAAACACATTAGCTTTTACAAATCCCAATTTAAAATCCAATTGCGAATCATCGCTTATCTCATAAACAAGTCGCATAAACGCAGAGGAGCTTTTGCGGCGCGGAGTTTCGTTAATCAGGTTACCATCTATATCGGCTTGATTTTCAGACATAGACTGGGCCGCCGTGGTTAATCTCCATTTGCCATCTTCGCTGACTGAAGTAGAAACAATCCCTAAATTTTGTGAGCCTAGCTCGCCATAACTCATATTAAACTCAGACCCTGACCTTGTGGCCTTTTTAGTAATGATATTAATCACTCCACCAATGGCCTCAGGCGCAAGTAACGAGGCTCCAGAACCTCTGGCCATTTCAATTCTAGAAATCCCAGATGTTGTAAGAGCATCAAAACCATAATAACTCATAACAGTCGAATTTACAGGCATATCATCTAACAAAATAGTTGTGTACTCTCCTCGCAGCCCGTTCATTCTGACTTCTCTTATTCCGCAAATAGAGCAAGCCGTACCCATAGTAACACCAGGCTCATTGTCTACAACTTGAGCCAAACTTTGCAGGTTATGTTTTTTAATTTTCTCTTGGGTAACAATTTGAGTTCGCTCGATAACAGGTTTTAAACGCCCCGCCTGCTCCATTTTTGTATATAGATCCTGGACTTCAATCGCTGGCAAACTATTTTCTTGGGCAAACGATTTTGATGATAGCATTAATATTAATGATACTTGAGAGCAAATCAAAATTCCATATAAGAACAGCAATTTTTTATTAATTACTCTTGATAGTTTCATGGTTGTCCCCCGATGTATTCAAAAAAGCAAAAAAGCAAAAAAGAAAAAAAACAATGATCAATTCAGCCAACATTAGTAATGTCCCACCCCGCAAGCAAGCATCCCCTTATGATGAAAACCTATTGAAAACCTTTCATTAAAATTTACATTTTTTATCAGCTGACCATAAACTATACATCAGAAAAAAATTTTGATAAATTATCATGCGTCGACAATTTCATGTTTTTTTTTAAAAATGAACGATTAACTTTGAATCAATGAATA
>DYOP01000115.1 GCA_020720425.1 Bdellovibrio sp.
GTTTCTTGTTCATCTGGTAATATATTTTCAGTCCAATTGGGTTTGTTTTTAAAGATAACATCTCGCCAGAATGGGTGTTACCACTTATTTTAAATTCAACTTCGGGTATAGTATTAATACCCATAAGGTTAGAAAAGCCTTTAAAAGTTAGATAGGCACCTTTATTATTTCAAATCCCGCAAACCCTCTTTCAAGCGTGCTTAGAAAAGCATGACAAATTACGACTGATAATACACGGCAATGGCTCTAAGACCATCAATGTCAGAGCGGTAATTGGAGTGGTGAGACTTGTTTATTTGATTAGATGCCATAGTACCTCGCCATTAAAACATATACAGAAACAATTGTTGATAGAGCAGCTAAAGTATAAAGGCTTTTTTTATTGATTCGATCTTCAGTATCACTTGTATCATTTAAGTATGTTCCAAAATAAAAAAATAAAATTCCGTACGGAATAAAGTATCGCCCTTGTATTCCTTCTATAAGTTTAGCAGGTTGCTGTGTGAATGTTAAAAGTAAAATAAAATACATTAAAAAAATAGATAAAAATAGACTAAACAAATAAGTTAAATTTAATAAAAATTCATTTTTATTGCGTTTTTTTATTTGATGAAAATATGAAAATAGTATTTCTTTGTTTTGATAAATAAAAACAATCCATGTTGTTATTAATATAAAATAGACAATATCTCCTAAGGGGGTATCTAACCATCCTAAATTTCCAATAAATTCCCTAACCACATTTCCCCAATGATCTTTGCTAAGCCAAGTCGTAGCGAAAACATTTAGTAAAGATAATGGATCGGCAAGATAGATTTTTATAAAATCCATAGTAGGTACTGATCTAGTGTTAAATCCTTTTACATTTTCATGCGCCCATAAATTCCAGACGATTGTTAATATTAAACTTATAGCACTGCTTATTTTGAGAAGTGGGTTTTTTCGTACGTATGAAATTAAAAATATAATCAAATACAAAGGCATTAGCTGTACACGAGCAGAAACTAAAATTGTAAACGATAAAATAAGCCATATTAAATGTGATATCGAGAAGGATTTATTTTTATTTAATCCACGAGCTAAAAGTGAAGCAACAAAAAAAATTAGACCAAATGCTACTTTATCCATACTAGCGGCGGATAACTGAAATAAACTCATGGGGAAGAACAGTAGACTTAAGGCAAATAGAGGAATTTGATAAAAAAAACCTGAAAGATAAATTAATAGTAACGCAGTTATTAGACTAAATAATTTAGCCAGATTATATGTGTTAAGTATATTTAAATGAGCGACTTGGCCTAATTTAATTGCAGTTGCTTGAGGCAAGTAAATAAGGGGAAAGTAAACTGCAGAACCAGGAAGGGGTGACCATTCTTTTTGGTCTGTAAAGAAAAGAGATTTTGCTGATATCTCTAGATCTGGGTCCCATTTTTTATCGTAGTGAAAAGGAATTCCCTGATAAATATTCATAAAAGCTAATAGGTTTTTATCTATTAAACCGCCAGTAACGCTATTTTTGCTATCAATTGCTCGGGTATCATTGGCTAATATGACACCATCAGATAAGAGGTAGGCCCTTTCAAAGTGAACAAATTCGTCTGGGGACTGAAAAGGGGGAGTTACTGAAGATATAATAAAAGCAGAAATAAACAATATCCCAAGAAGACCCTTTAATGTGTTCAAATGAGCCCCCTTATTTGAAATGAGATATAAAATCTTGTAAGTCAGAGAAATCCATTTTACTAATTATTAATTAAATTATTTTTGGTTAGTCAATGCTGAAAAAATTCATTTTTTTTTTACGCCAGCCAGCCAGCCAACCAGTGAGTGAGTGAGTGGAGAGTTGCCACGGGGGGCGGGACAGAAATTGTCTGACACGTCTACTGGAAAAACGTTATGAGCCGTGATGTTTTGTTGCTGAAATTAATTTGCTTTGCGCAAAGCGTTGGGTTGACTTAGGTAAACCTATTGTGAATAGTACAATTCATGAGGGGTGAGTTAAAAGGTTTAGTTATCGTTGCAAACTTCAACCAGGTTGTCGAAATCGGCAATGTGCTAAGTCGCCTTGAGAAAAATTGGCCACAAAATGACTGCGTCGTTGTTGATGATGGTTCTTCTGATGGTTCTCGAGAGGTAGCTAAAAAAATGGGTTTCGTTACCCTGGAGCATGATAAAAACCGCGGTATTGGTGCAGCTATACGCACCGGTATTCGATATGCACAAAAAAACGGTTATGATTTTGTTGTTATTAGTTCTTCAAATGGAAAAATTCAGCCAGAAGAAATTAAAATTGTGGCTGGCCCTGTGATCAAAGGTGTTGCCGATTATATCACAGGCAGTCGTTTTATGAATGATGGTTCAAGCCCTGGTCTTCCTTTGTTTCGCAAACTTGCCATACCGATGGTTTCTATTTTTTCGTCAGTAGTTCTTGGTCGAAGATTTACCGATATTACTTGTGGGTTTCGTGCATACAAGCTTAGTATTTTTAATGATCCAAAAATGAATATTGACCAAGATTGGTTGGATCATTACGAGCTAGAATATTATATTCATTATTGGGCTTGTAAACAGGACATTCGCATTATGGAAGTTCCTGTGAACATCGTATACAAACATTTAAAAAAAGGACGTAAAAGTAAGATAAAGCCTTTTGTTGGGTGGTGGTCTATGCTTCGCCCTTTTGTATTTTTAGTTCTAGGAATTAAAAAATAGGATATTTGAATGAAAAAATTTAGAATTGCGCATATTGGACTCGATAAAATGGGGGGCAATTTTGCCCGTGTTTTATTAAAACATCCAGGCTTTATCGTTTCAGATATTGTGACCTTTGGTCATGAAGCAGATAGGCCCGAGTGGGTTAGTGAAGTAAAGATGCATACTACCCTAGAAACCCTGGGGCCCTGTGATTTGGTTGTCGTTGCAAGTGCAGCTGTGGACCATTATGGGCAAGTTAAATATCTTTTAAATAAAAACTTTAATGTTTTTGTCGAAAAACCACTTTCGTTGACACAGCAGCAGGGCCAAGAGTTAGTTAAAATTGCCGCAGAAAAAGCTCTTTTTTTAAGGGTGGGTTTTGTTGAAAGAAGTAATCCTGTCGTTCAAAAACTAAAAGAAATCATCAACTCAGGGGTATTGGGTGAGGTGATTCATGTTTCTGCCACAAGAGTTGGGGGCTATCCTGAAAATGCTGAGGGTGGGAATAATGTTCTTATGGATTTGGCATTGCATGATATTGAAGTAGTGCAATACCTTTGTGGGCCTTTAGAAGTTTATTCATCACTGTGCCATTCAACCAAGGACCCTGACTTGTTTGATACGGCACAAATTTTATTCACGGCTAACAGAGGCAAAACCAGCGTCAGTATTCATGTGAATTGGCTGACGCCAACAAAGATTAGGACCTTGCGAATTACTGGGACAAAAGGTGTTTGTTTTGTAGATTATGTAATGCAAACTGCCTATATGCTTGGTGGTGATCTTATGGATCGCGGTCCAGAGCCTACATTAGATTTTGAGCAAGTGATTTCGCATTATAGTAATGGTAGCAAAATTGAATTTGGTGTGCAAAAGGAAGAGCCTTTAAAAGTTCTTATAGATCATCTACATCAATGTCTCTGCGGCAATTCTGAGGCTTTGCCGAGTTTGCAAGAGGCGCTAAATGCTACCGCCCTTGCTGAAGAATCTATGGAAGTTGCAAATATTAAATGGGGTCAGCCATGAGTCGCGAAGGCGTTTTCATACATCCTTCAGCAGAAGTGAGCCCGAATACGCTAATTGGCAAAGGGACAAAAATTTGG
>DYOP01000039.1 GCA_020720425.1 Bdellovibrio sp.
AGGTCGGAGAAATGTCAATTTTGTGGGTAATTGAAAGCGAGTTGGATCGCTTACAAATCATTACCTTTTTATATGCAAAAAAACTAACACTATCGCAAAATCTAATATTAGGGCACTCTCTCAAAAATTAATTATTCAACCTGCTTGATAATATGGGAAATTAATCTCACAAACAAGGTCGATTTTAATAAAGGAGTTATTATGAAAAAAACGATGACACTTTTAGGCTTAGTGTTATTTTCTTCAACAGTATTTACGTCTGCCCCTGTTTTTGCTCGTGATAGCTTGCACGTCGTTTGTGCTGGTTACTTGAACATGAACATGAAACAAATAAATTCAGATAATTACGGAATCTCAATTATATTAGATGAATTCCGTTCCGGTGCTGATTCGCGTGCCGAAATGCTTTCTTCAGTTTTTGCAGGCAAGCTTTATCAAGGGATCAATGCTAACAGCAATTGGGGTGATAAGCAGGACATCACAATCACCGCAAAAGATGACGCCAAGAAAATTTTTTTCAAGGGACAATATCAAGTGGTATTCATCAATTCTATGCTTCAGCTTAAACTTGATGGTCAAATTAATTTAGAGGCTGATGGCTCTCTAGGTGAAGTGATTTCAACGAATTTGAAATGCGTTGATATCTCAAACTAAAGATAACCAACAATTTTTTTTCCAACGGCCAGATTTACTCTGGCCGTTGTTTTTTTAGGGGCTCATTGGCCGAAGCAGGTCAAGGGTATATAATTTCCGACTGAATGTGACTGATTTTTTAAAAGCTGTTTTAACAGTGAGTGTCCAGCAATGATATTACTTGTTACCCCAAAGTGTTACCTTAAAAAGAAGCGGGCAAATTGTTTCAAAGTCATCAATTGTTTGAGCTAAACGGACTGGCTTAAGTTTTATCAACCCCACCTAAAATGCAAAGATCTTTGGGGGACCCGCAAGGTTATGACTCTTATCCTTAGGCCTCAAGCGCATGGATAGTGCCACGCTTGCAGAGGCCATGGATGGCCGTGCCTAAGGATAAGAGTTATAGCCTTGCGGGGACCTCACGACACCCCATTTGCCTCAATAATTAGTGTCTCATTTTAAGCCACTTAATTTACACATCTAACTTACCAATCTCTAATTGCGATAAAAACTGTCTTACTATTTCATATTGCGTTACTGACTTCGTTTTAATTTGAGAATTTATTTTCATAATTCTTTCAATCTAGGACTAAAGTTTGTCCCGACCTAGCCGAATGTATATAGGAAAGGTCGGGTTTATACATGCGTGATTTAAAACAATTATTTTTATATGTTTTTATTGCAGGTTATATTGTTAGCTGCGGGCCAAGCTTTAACAGCAGTAATCCGTCCAATCAAAGCAATGTAAGGCCCGAAGGGACTGAGGCCGCCTACAATGCCACGAGCATAACTTATTCAGTTCCAACAGTCAGCATTAACGCCACAGTAAGTTTTAAACGTTACTCTGATTATAATAGAGACGTTCAAGCCCTTGCGATTAGTTATGCTGAATTTCATATTTACAATAGTGCAGGCCAAATTGTTCAAGCCGGCGAAACAGGGGCAAGTGGCGAAATTTCAGGTTACCTACCTAAAAACGCAGGTTCGTACACACTAGCAGTTAACACACGATCAAATAATGCCCAGCTTATGGCAAGTATTTTAAATAACCCCTATGACAAACAATACTATTCACTTAAATACAGCTTTACTCTTTCAGGATCTGAAACCAATTTAAACCTAGGCCAAGTAACAGCCGAAATTAATACCGAAAAAAAAGAAAGCGCTGCCTTTAATATTTTATATAATCTATTACTCGCAAATCAATTTTTGCGCACACAAGTTAAAACAGATCAATGCCCCGCAGGCACCAGCTGTACCTATGTTACCCAAAATTTTACTGTGGCCCCTAAGGTTCAAGTCTACTGGACAAAGGGCCTTACCCCAGCTGTGTATTTAAATGCCACAGGGCCGATTAGTTACTATGTTCCCGAGTCATCGGGCGGTGTCTATACAGGGCTTTATATTTTAGGCGGCATAGATGATGATTTGTGTGTTGATACCGACCACTTTGATAATTCAGTTATACTTCACGAGTATGGACATTTTTTAGAAAAAGCCTTTTCTCGCTCGGACTCACCCGGCGGCTCGCATAATGGTCAAAAAATTATTGATCCAAGACTTGCGTGGAGCGAGGGGTGGGCTAACTTTTTTCAAGGTATTGTACTAAATCGAAACTACTACCGAGACACAACAAAAATTGATTGTTCCTCTACGATTCAATACAGTTTTAAAGATTTTCCGCTCGAACAAGAAGTTTTAGATTCACGTGATAGGCCATACAATACCGGAGAGGGTAACTTTCGCGAAATTTCAGTTTCAAGGTTACTTTATAATACGGTCGCAACCCCCGGTAACTCAGCCGACACAACCGGAGAACTATGGGCCACAGCGCCTATTGTCCAAATTACATCAGATGCAAAATTTATAAATATTTGGAATGCCTTTTTGGGCTTAAAAATGTCAGCTCTTGCGGGCGGCAGAAGCAGCCATTTTATAAATTATTTTTTAAAATCTGATCTCAGTGGTAACGGTGTTATCGCCAACTCTTTTACTGCAGATGAGGACTATTTAAACCCTGGCAGCGCTCCCCTGACCCGAGAAAAGCAAAGAGCAACCCTAAATGATTGGACACAACAAGTAACCACACAAAGTAGTGTCTGCCCAACCAATACAGATGCCAGTGTTAACTCCTCTGGCTATTGGACATTTTTATCGGGTTCACCCAAAGCTGATGAAAGTTTAAATGGCTCTCTTAGCTGGTCTGATATGTTTAACTCAAATGATTTTTATTTGTACTACCATGATGGCAATCAAACTACGCTGTCACTAGAGTACAAATCTGTTAATTCTTCTGAGCCCTACAACTTAGATTTATTTCTTTATACCTCAAGTTTTATTCATCTTAACAATGAAGATAAATTAAAAAAATCAGAGTCCTATTACGCTTACGAATGCAAAACGTGCGCTCCGGGCTTTAGCGGCTATGAAGCCATCGACTTAGCGGGGCTTCCAGCCGGCCACTATTATTTAAATATAAAAGTTGACCAGCCAAACCTGGTTAAAAGCGAAACCCAATATCGGCTAATGCTTGGAAGTCAATTTTTATGCCCTCATTCGCCATAAAGGAGAATTTTATAAAATGAAAAAGATAACTCTTTATTTTTTACTCCCCATTTTAACAGTAGCCCTTGGGCTAGGTTTAGCTCTAAAACTATTACAATTTAACTCCTCTCCTTTAAGCGTCAATAGGGGCTCTTCAAAATTAAACCAAAAAACAGTTATAGTTAAAAATAATTTTTTATTTTCTAAACCCAATCAAATGATTACAGCTGAACTGAATGTTTTACCCCCAGCTTCGCAAAATGAAAAATCTGATTTCGCTGAGAATAATAGTGATAACGACAGTGACGGTGGCGGCGGTAGCCCTAACACAAGTAAAAGCGTGAGCGATAGCAATAGCAATTTTGATTCACTGAGCGCTACCAATTCTGAAACCGAACAAACCGTTATTATTGAAGGCCAGGTTGATAGCCCTAATCAAACCTACATACAACTTGAATGGATTTTAGACAAAAACCTGACCCTGATAAGTGGTAACTTGTCTCAAAAAGTCCCCCTACAACCTCATGGTCAATTTAGATCAAGCTTGGTTATTTCTGGCTTTTCTAAGCAAGAGTACTTAAAAATTAAAGTCAATGCCCTAATTAACCAAAGCATTTCAAATTCTTTTATTTTATCTTCTCAGCCATTAGATCGAAATCTTAATCGCGTAGTAGAGTCATCATTAGATCAGCGCTCACCTTCTTCGGAAACCCAGAACAGTAATGAAAAACTAATCACTTCTCAGAGCCTTAAACAAAAATCTATTTTAAATAATAATAAGCTAAAAATTCACTACTAGTTTAGCTCTCAAAAATTCCCAAAAACATAACGATATTTAAAAAATCGCATTTTCTAATTTTGAATATTTAAATTCTAAACAGACCTTTTAAGGTGCCCAGACCTTTTCTAGACTTATTACTTTTGTAGCTCTGACGATACAATAATTACGAACTATTAAAGGAGTATAACTATGGGGAAATGGCTTTACCTTGATTATAAAATTACAGCAGAAAAAAATGATATTGCTAGGCCATTAGCATTAGAAATACTAAGCCCATCAGGCGAATCTTTGCCCTATATTGAACCCCTTAAATACCACTCTGATGCTTTAGTTGGTCTAAATTTATCCTTACTTCAAATGCCCAGCAAACAAAGACTCACTCATGAAAATTACTATTTTTTAGAGCACCTCGATCCCCATATTGCCCTAAAACACAGCCGCCTCGTTAACATACAAAATCCTGTAGAAAAAAAACATTCACATTCTACGCTAAGCCCTATACACAATAAAACTTTATCAACATTTTTTGAATCATTTTACTCAATTTTAAATCATAACAATAAATCTCAACAATTAAACCTTCAAGGCTTAACAGAAATTATTCCTTTGATTGACAACCTAGAAAGCTCGTTAAAAAAACCAATTTTATTTAACACCTCACTCAACATAACTGAACAACTGGCCTTTGATGCCAGCTTACTGGCTAATTTACTTTTTAATTTAAGGGCTTTAGTTATAAACGATTATAATCATCAAATTTCAGATCCAAGTTTTGAATCTCTTAGAGTTGATTCTGTTTATGACTACTTAAGCAAACTTGATAGCATTAGTAACGATGCCTTACTTTATGCCCAATTTAAGAGACTCGAGGCGCAAATCCCCTCACTTGTGGCCCAAAGACTTAAAGATGCATTTTTTAACTACACATCAATGGGTGTTACCTTAATCGATTCGGTCGAAAAATCACCAGCTTATTATTTTTCACAGCAAGACCCTTGGGATAGCTTAAATAAGTTTCAATTAGATTGGCTTTTTGGAACTCATGCTGGCATTTTGTATCGCTTACGCGAAGAGTTACATGGCATTAAACAAGGCTACCACAACGTATTTTATAGTGATTTAAGTCCTGATATTAAACAACAAAATTACTATTGGCAAATTCACTGCAAACTATCTGAACAAATGATTAGCTCGCCTGTGGCTTCATAAAATGTTATAATGCTTTTAGCATGGTAACATTTTTTAAAACAGAACATCTACAACCTTGGGATTTGTTTTTAGCTCAATCAACAGGTTTAAATTTAAATGAAATTTATGAGTTAAGCCATTTTGGTGCAATTTACAAAAATCAAACTCGCTACTTTGGCACACCCCATGAATTAGCTAACCCGAATGACTTATTTAGGGTTCATCTAAAGCCCAAAAAATTTAGCACTGAACAACTTAGCAAGGTTTATATCATAAGTAACACCCCCGAATGGGTAGCTATCTTTAAACCCTGCGGGATTTCGAGTCATGAAAGCCTTGATAATTACTGGCAAAATGCCAAAGCTCAAGCTAAAAAGCTTACAAATACAGAGCTTTGGGGACTTTCACGACTTGATATTGCAACCAGTGGCGTGTTACTTTTAGCAAAATCAAAAGACTTTGCTAAATATTACAATCAACAACTCACCCAGCACTCTGTCGAAAAAGTCTATTATGCAATAGCTCCCCATTTTAGCCCTACTTCAGATGTTCTTAAACACTATATGTACAAATCCCCTCGGGCTCCGAAAACACTAATCACTGTAAATGATTATGAACATTTACCAGACCAAAAAAAATCAAAATATCTTTTATGTGAATTAAAAATTTTAAGTTCTCAGCCTACCCACATTATACAATCTAATTGGGATAATAATTATTCATCGGGTCCTGATTATTCGTTAGATAAAATTAAAAACTTTTATTTATATAAAATTAAACTTGTAACCGGAAGAACCCATCAAATCAGAGCTCAATTGGCTTTTGAAAATGCCCCTATTTGGGGTGACACTTTATACGGCTCTAAACACCCAAGGCCACCTCAACCTTATGAGGATATTGCCTTACATTGTTATGGGCTAACATTTACTTCTTCAAAAGATGAAACCGTATCTATATACTCATCCCCACCCTCTTGGGCAGAACTTTCGGGCGACTGAGGTATTAGCTTATTTTTATTTATAAAAAAACTATCCTCATTTTTTTTGATTTTTTCGTGAATATTTAAATAGGGCTTTTTAAATTCTAACTCATTTTTAAGCGAATCAATTGGACCAGAGGATATTGATACACGATCGTTTTGCGTAATTAATCCATCAGTTCTTCCCAAGGTGGATGACCCGGGACGCGCAGCAGGAGATCGACTGGTATCTATATTTATAAATCGAGCTGATTTTGGCAAAATGCCACTTATTTTATCCATACAACCTCCTGTTGTTTACAAGCCCTTCTTGGGCCTTATTAAATCAATCGCCAAAATAATTAAAATACATGATAGACCCTCAACAATTCTATTACTAAGTCTAGCACAGGACATAATCGCCCAGAAATTAACCGGACATAATCGCTCAGAAACAAAACAAAATTCTTAATTGGTTTATTTTGTAGACATCGCTGAAGCGAGATTGCATTTTCTTTTAAAAATGATAGGTTCCAATGACTGGTTGTTTAAGCCCAGATAAAAATTATCGTTTTTGAAAAGGATCTATATGAAAACCGAACCCCAATGCCCAAAATGTAAATCTGAGTACACCTACTCTGATGGTAACATTTGGATATGCCCCGAATGTGGACACGAGTGGAGCCAGCTCACTACTGAAGTAACACCTCCCACTGCTGAGCAAATGCCACAAGACAATGTGGTTCGAGATGCTCATGGAAACCCTTTAGCTGATGGAGATACGGTGACTATAGTCAAAGATTTAAAAGTTAAGGGTTCTTCTTCATCACTAAAAAGCGGCACAAAAGTTAAAAGTATTCGGCTTTTTGATGCCGGTGATGGGCATAATATTTCTTGTAAAATAGATGGTTTTGGAGCTATGAACTTAAAATCAGAATTTGTTAAAAAGTCCTAAATCAAAATTCAAAATACTCTCTGCACAACTCGACTGATTGCGATGAGCATTGAGTTTAATCTTAAACTGTTTTAGTTTTTCAAAAATGAATTATTTATTTTTCGACACAGAAACAAGCGGACTTCCATTAAACTACAAATCCCCCTACACAGATATAAATAACTGGCCTCGCCTTTTACAACTGGCTTGGATCTTATCAGATGAAAATGGAAATCTAATTTCTGAAGCTGATCATATTATTAAAGTTGATTTTGATATCCCCAAAGATGCTTCTCAAATTCATGGCATTACAAATCAAGTATCCTCAGAAAAAGGGGTTGATCTTAATTTTGCCCTCGATCACTTTTTAAATACATTAGCAAAAGCTGATCAAATTGTTTGCCACAATGTCGCTTTTGATTTAGCCATTTTGCAATCTGAATTATTAAGAGCTAATAAAAATCACACAATTGATTTGCCTCAGTTTTGCACCATGAAAAACTCAACTCATATTTGTAAAATTCAAGGTCCCTACGGCTATAAATGGCCAAAGCTTGAGGAACTCTACCAGGTCTGCTTTGGCACAAAACTTGAGCAAGCCCATAATGCCAAGGTTGATATTCAAGCCACTCATGATGTTTTTTACTTCTTAAAAAAGAAAAAGCTTTTTAATTAAAATGAGGCTCTTTGGCGCCTATTGAAAATGCCCATTAAGCGGCCGCTTTAATATTTGCAGCCACCTCACTCTTGCCGCCAACTTCAATATCCGTATTGATTTTTGAAAACAGAAGATTCACAATTTGCTCGGTATTTAAAACTGATATCACTTCTTGGCCTGTTTTTACTACGCCCAACAAAAGGGGCTGAAACACTGACAAAGGCTCTAAATTTAAATCAATACCTTCTCCCACGGCATCTACAAAAATGGCAAATGGCAGGGTATCATTTACATTTGGTTCAATAATTACAGCTGTTTCCCAAATTTTTTGAACTTCTGCAAAATTCATTGCCTCAGAAAATAATTGATCAAGATCATCCCACGTGGATGCCTTAAAATTATCAATTTTTTGTTGGGCCTCTTTAAACTGATTATTTTCAATTAGGCTATCAACTGTCTTTTCAAAATTTTGAAGGTTCAAATAGAGAGCCTCAAATTTGGCGTAGATTCTAGCTAAAGAGCGGTTCCATGAGTGATAATTTTTATGCCATTTAAAAAACTCTAACTGATGTACTTTTTTTATATCAGTTACCCTATTCAAATTATCAACTGAAATTGAGATGTTTTTTAACCAAAGCTCAATTTCGGTCTTTCCCTTTTTAAATTCAGAAGTTACCATTAAACTTTCTTCCTTAGCTGAAGGCATCCCCAGAAGGGCCCTTAACGAGACCGCGGGCAATATTTCTCCTCGAACAGGTGTGACACCCAAAATTGAGTTCGGTGTCTCAGGCAATGGTATTAGCTTTTCAGGAATGAAAATCTCACTCATTTCACTTATTGGTATTGCAAATATTTGTTTACCTATGTGTACTGTTATTAATTTCACCTTATGCCTCCTCTAATTTCTACCTTCTAGACCTTAGTCGGCATAACATAATAGATGTTTATAAAAATTTTAAAAAATCTTTTAACTTTATTTATAGGGCTCAAAATTTTATTAATTTGAATCAAAACAGTACAGATTTGCCAAAAGTTGCAAGGGGGGCTCAAGTCCCATAATATATCTATAAGATCCCCATAAAAGATCTTGGCAATCAGCAAAGTCAATGATCTCCTATCAATTAATAAAATTTAGAACATAGTAACTTGCCGAAAATAAGCTATAATCACTATTGGTTTATAAACACTATTGGCTTTAAACAAGGAGCAAAAATTTAAATATGAAAAATCATTTTTTGCTGCCCGGACAGTGGTGGCTTGGCCAATCGGGTTACCTCGTATCAACTATTTTAGGCAGCTGCGTCTCGATTGTTTTATATGATCCTACGACAAAATGGGTTGCCATTAATCATTATTTATTACCCGAAAGGCTTGATCCCAATATTCCAAAATCCACACGCTATGGAGATATTGCCACCTCAGTTATTATTGATGAGATTTCAAAAAAAGGTGTACTTAAAAAAAATGTTGAGGCCAAAATTTACGGCGGCGCAAATGTAAACGAGGGTAACACACTGGGTGTTGCCATTGGAGCATCAAATATTATTGTAGCTGTTCAATCTCTTGCCATTTTACAAATTCCAATTATAGAGCAAAACGTTGGGGGCTTTAGAGGTCGAAAAATCACCTTTAATACCTCAACCTACCAAACCCAAGTCCAATTTAACTCTTAAAAATCGTTTAACATAAATTTAAAACTGATTGCACTCGCCTAAAACAAACCTATAGAATAAGGGGGAACCAAAAAACACAGTCAAGGAGGCCCCGATGAAGGCTTTAGTTTTAGGCGCAGGAGTTTCAGGACATACCGCTGCTATGTACTTAAAAAGATTTTTAGGAAAAGATCATAGCGTTACTGTCATGACACCCAATAAAAAATGGAATTGGATACCTTCTAATATTTGGGTTGGCGTCGGAAAAATGACACCTGACCAGGTTACTTTTGACCTTAAAACAGTTTATGATAAACACAACATTGAATATGTTACTGCAAAGGCGACTGAAATTTACCCTGAGGGTTTAAACGGGTCTAAACCTTTTGTTAAAGGCACCTCCACGGCACCAGAAGCAATGGGCACTGATGTTACTGTTGAATATGATTATTTAATTAATGCCACTGGTCCAAAATTAAATTTTTCTGCCACTCCAGGGCTTGGACCTGAGCATGGGCAAACGGTATCGGTTTGCACCTTTGATCATGCTCATCATGCAAATGAAGACCTAAAAAGAATGATTGCCGAAATGAAAGCGGGGGCTAAAAAAACCTTTGTTATTGGCACAGGCCACGGAACTTGCACTTGCCAAGGCGCAGGTTTTGAATATGTTTTTAATTTAGCATTTGAGCTTAAAGAAGCAGGAGTTAGAGATAAAGCAAAAATTATTTATATTACCAACGAGTCTGAGCTTGGAGATTTTGGAGTAGGCGAACTTCATATTTTGCATCAAGGCTTTATCACCTCATCAAAATTATTTGCCGAAAGCTTATTTGCCGAAAAAAATATTGATTGGATCACAGAAGTCCACGTTAAAAAAATTGAGAACAAAACCATTTATTACGAAGGAATGGATGGAATTGAACAAACTTTACCTTTTGATTTTTCAATGTTAATTCCTCCTTTTTCGGGAGTGGGGCTTAAAGCATTTGATAAATCAGGCGAAGACATTACAAGCGAACTGTTTACCCCCAATGGCTTTATGAAAGTTGATGGCAAATACGACCCCATCCCTTACGAAGAATGGTGTTCGACAGATTGGCCTAAAACTTACCAAACGAAATACTATAATATTTTTTCAATTGGCATTGCCTTTGCCCCCCCTCATGCCATTTCTAAACCCCTTAAAAATCCAAATGGATTTATGATTGCTCCTGCCCCCCCACGAACAGGAATGCCCTCGGCTATTATGGGGCGAGTTGTCGCTCAAAGTATTGCAGATATGATTAAATCAAACTCAAAAACACCTACGCAAAGAGCCTCAATGGCCTACCTTGGTGCGGCCTGTGTGGCCTCCGCCGGAATGAGTCCTTTAAGCGGTCTTGCCGCCTCAATTACCATGTACCCCATTGTTCCTAATTTTAAAAAATACCCTGGCTATGGACGAGACTTTAAATATACAACGGGCGAAGTTGGACTTGCTGGTCACTGGATTAAACAAATTTTACATTATATGTTTATGTATAAAGCTAAGGGACTTCCTTTTTGGTGGATTATACCCGAATAGCTGTTCAATGTAATTTTAAGTAACTATAGAGCGAGAGGAGTATCAATGAAAAAAGTTAACAAAAAAAACATTCTGATTCCCATAGAAAAAACAATTGCGATGCGAACGAACTTACCTTGGCAAATTTATCGTTTTGCGGTGATCAACATTCGCATGCTCAAGATGATATGGAAATCTCATCAAACCGAAATTAAAGATTAATTTTTTACTATAAAGGCTAATATATGAAGTCTATTTTAGTTAACCTTCAAGACGAGCTTTACGCTTGCCCTATTGTTGGCCTTAATGAAATTATTAATCTTTCTTCGGTAACACCCGTCCCTGGTTTTCCAAGCGCAATTAGCGGGGTAAGTCAAATTCGCGGAAGAACCCTTCCCGTGGTCTCACTTCGAAAACTCATGGGCAAAAACTCTTGGCATCAAGAAAATCTAGCTCTACTTGAAACCCTCAAACTAAGAGAGCAAGACCATATCAACTGGATCACTCATTTAAAAAATAGTATTCAATCAGGCCAGCCATTTACATTAACTCTTGACCCTACTCAGTGTGCTTTCGGAAAGTGGTATTATCAATTTAAAACATGGAATCGAATTTTAACTCAAAAACTTAAGGACTTCGAAAAGCCCCACGCGGCTATTCATCGATTGGGCTCTCAGGCTATCGAACTTTCTAAAAATGGAAAAACGGAGCAGGCCCTTGTCTTAATTCAAGAGCACGAACAAACAACTTTATCTGAGCTCATTAATTTATTTTCAAGCACTCGAACCTTTTTATCCTCAAATGCCCCATGGGAAATTGGACTTATTTTAACTCATAAACATAATGATTTTATATTAGCCGTTGATAATGTCGGCGAAACTATGGATACCACTTCAAATTTGTCCCCTATCAGTCACCCCTATATTAAAAGTCTTATCCAAACAGATACTCAGGTTATAAAAGTTCTTAATATCGAAGCCTTGAGTGATACTCTTTTTTCGGATAATTTAGAACTTTAAGTAGTTGATACAGAAACACCTTTTAATAGATCATCTAATATCCCCTCTTTTTACCCTTAAAGCACGGCCATCCATGGCCTCTGCATGCATGCAGCTATCCGTGCGCATGAGGCAAGGGGGTGGATTATTTTATGACTTTATCTATCTGAGTGAGCGCTCCATTTTTCAGACTTGTAAAACAGGCTTATAAAAAAAACAAAACTAAATAATGCAATTTGTGGAAAATAAATCAATCCAAAAAACTCAAGAGTTAAAACCATATAAGTTAATGGAATTTTTTTAACATAACTATAAATGGCTACAAAACTTAGAGCTAAATACAATATTAAATCTTCAGCTGGAATAAAATTAATTAAATAATGATTTAATCCCGAAGCCACAGCTAACCCAATCCATACAAATGGGGTAAACTCTCCCCCACGAAATCCAAATGCAATGGCAAGTGCAGTAAATAAAATCTTAAATACCGCATCTTCAACATACAACTGGTTTTGAAAACCCAACATTATAGATTCAATCCCAAGACCTGCATACTTATCTGTACCAACTATAAAATATAAAAAACTAATTAAAATACCCCCCCCTATTAGAGACCTTTCAAAAGATATTTTTTTTACCAATAAAAAATTTTTAATTTTTTTTAGTAACCATAAAAATAAATTTGAAGCCAAAAAAAGAGCGCCAGCTAAAATTAAAATACCTAACCAGCTTTCAAAGTTTCCCGAAAATGTTTTAATTTTTGGCAATACCAAATGGGAAACTCTAAATAAACCTGAAAACTCATAGCTCAAATACGAAGTAACAAAAATAAATACGACATCAAAAAAAGATTTTGGTTTTACTCTCGCTATTTCAAACGAAAAAATAACGGCAGCCCAAGGGCTTCCGAGAGCCACACTAAATCCCGATGCCAAAAAAGCTCTATCTCTAAGATCAGGCGCTAGCTTTAAAAAAAAGGACTTAAGCACCTTCGATATCCCTAAAGAAAGATAAACACTGACTCCCTCTCTACCCACCGAAGCCCCAAACAAATGACTCACCCAAGCCCCCATAGACTCGGCTATTAAATCTTTTATTTTGGTTGAAGGATTTTTATTTTCAATCAAAAGCTTTATATCAGCACCCGCAAAGACCTTAAATAATGTAAACAAAAGGCCAACAATAAGCCCTCCCAAAGGGAGTAAGTAAATTAGCCATGGCTCCTGTAGTCTTAACTTCGTCAGCCAAGCCAGAACATTTAAAAACGTACTCACTACGAGTGAACTTAAAAATGAAATAACAATTGAATAAATAAGAAAAATAAAAACCCTCTTTCTAAATTAAAAAAAGCCCCTAATTAAAAATTAGGGGCTTTTTGAAAATAAAACAAAAGTTATTTAAAAAAACTATTCGTCTTTTTTATTATTTGAATTGATCAATTGCTCTGCAAATAAATCTCCCAAAGTTGATCTTGAAGAGGTTGATGCTTTTTTAGCGTAATCACTTACATCAGCTTTTGTCTCTCTTAGTTTTATCAACTTAACAGATAATCCAATTTTTCGAGCATCTCTATCTACGTTAATAACTTCAGCCCTAATAACCTGACCCACTTGAACAACTTGATCAGGCTTTGTAATGCGATCTACTGAAAGTTCTGAAACGTGAACAAGGCCCTCAATATCAGACTCAAGCTCAACAAAAGCTCCAAAATCAGCAATTTTAGTTACTTTAACATCATGCTGAGTTCCGATACCATATTTGGTTTCAATCGTTAACCAAGGATCACCTTCAAGCTGCTTAATGCCTAAAGAAAATCTTTCGTTTTCGACATCAACACCCAAAACAACGGCCCTTACTTTTTGACCTTTTTCGTACATCTCACCTGGGTTATTAATTCGCTTTGTCCATGAAATATCAGAAACTCTTACAAGCCCATCAATTCCGTCTTCAATGCCAACAAAAACACCAAAATCAGTAATCGATTTAACTTCGCCTTCGATAATAGTTCCGGGCTGATAGCTCTCTTTTAGCTCAATCCATGGATTGGCTTGAAGCTGCTTCATCCCTAAACTAATTCTTCGGTTAGCTGAATCAATTTCAAGAACTTGAACCTCAACGGTTTCACTTTCTTTTAATAATTGTGAGGGGTGACGAACTCGTCTTGTCCAGCTCATTTCTGAAACATGGATTAAGCCTTCAACGCCTTCACCTAAATCTAAAAATGCACCATAATCAGTTAATGATAATACCTGACCTGTCACTTTTGAACCAATAGGGAATCGTGTTGAAACGCTATCCCAAGGATCTGCTTTAAGCTGTTTTAAACCTAAAGAAACTCTCTCTTTTTCTTGGTCATATTTTAATACCTTAAGTTGGATTTCATCACCCACTGTCATAATTTCAGAAGGATGCTTTAATCGTCCCCAAGACATATCGGTGATATGTAAAAGACCATCAATGCCACCTAAATCAATAAATGCGCCATAGTCTGTAATATTTTTTACAGATCCCGTAATGATTGAACCTTCTTTAATTTGATCCATCATTTGAGAACGCATGCTTTCACGCTCTTCCTCAAGGATAGCTCTTCGTGAAACAACAATGTTACCACGCTTTTTGTTAAACTTAATAACTTTAAGTTTAAAAGTTTTACCTAAATAAACATCCATATTTCTTACAGGCCGAATGTCAATTTGAGATCCTGGCAAAAAGGCTGTTACCCCAATATCTACTGATAAACCACCTTTAACTTTACCAATCACAAGACCCTCAATGACTTCCTGGCTTTCAGCCGCTCTTGAAATATCATTCCATGCCTTAAGCATATCGGCTTTCTTTTTAGATAAAGCCACCATGCCGTTTTCATTTTCAACTTTTTCAATAACAACTTCGATTTCTTCGTCTACGGCAATTTGTCTTACGCCATCGACCAAACGAAATTCATCGATAGGGATGATACCCTCTGATTTATAGTTGATATCCACAACGACAAAATCATTTTGTATAGATAAAACTCGGCCTTTAACAAGGTCTCCCATTTTAAAATTCTGCTTATCCAAAGTTTGTTCAAACAAAGCACCAAAACCCGAATCATCGACTTTTGTATCCTTTGCTCCAAAAACTTCGGTGTCAGCCAAATCTAACGCTGCTAACGCCTTAAGTTTACCTTGATTTGCCTTTGAAACACTTTTACCCATTTCCAATGAAAACCTCCTTCGAGACATGCCCTCTTGGGTGAGAAAGCTGTCCATTTTTTATTAGCCACTTGGGCCACACATGGAGATACCCAAGCTTTCAATTTTCGTCAAAGCCTATTTCTCAAAGTAAAAGTCAATGGGGGCTTTATTGTGCATGTGCCCAAAACAAAATCTTCACATAAAACAAGGTTTCTTTACTTGCCAGAGTGAGCTTTGTCCTGTGCAATTAAAGTGAGTAAACAATAAAAATCGAAACACACAACCTCATTTAAGTAGGAATGCATGAAAAACAAGGATGTTGAAACTTACTTTTTTTATGCCCTAAAGGTATCAAGATTATCGTTTTTTTCGATGACTCTGATCCTGCTTTTAAGCCCATTTTCTGAGGCTCAAACTCATTTGCAAGAGCAGCCCGCAAGTTACTATAGCTTTTCTGACAATCAATTAGCTTCGCAAAATCAACAAGCTCAAGTCGATTTTCAAGATCTCCTTATTGAGTTTTACCAACAGAGCAAGGAATGGATTAAATTAACTTCATGGGTTTCCCATTTTGACCAAAAACCTGAGCCGAGCGAACCTTACTCCAGAAAAAATCACTTCGGAAGTTGGGTCAAAGACCGCCGAGATGGCAGATGCTTAAACACCCGGGCTCGGGTTTTAGAGCGCGAATCAACTGAGCCCGTTCAGTTTAAAGAAACAAGCCCTTGCACAATTGAGTCAGGAAAGTGGTATGACCCCTATCTAAACCAATGGGTCTACAGAGCCTCTAGCCTTCAGGTAGACCATATGGTGCCCTTAAAACATGCCTATACAACAGGGGCCTTTAACTGGAGTCGTCAAAAAAAATGTTTATATGCTAATTTTATGGGACAAGACACCCACCTTATCCCTGTGTCGGGCATAGAAAATGGCAGAAAAGGAGATCGAAGCCCTGATCGCTATATGCCTATTAATCAACAGTACTGGTGTACTTATCTTAAAAACTGGCTACAGATTAAACTTGTTTGGAATTTATTTATCCAGCCCGAAGAGGCCATGGGCATCCAAGACGCCATGGAGATGGCTCATTGCTCAGATCAGGACTTTTCATTAACCACCCTTGAAATACAAAAAATAAGGGCAAAAATGGTCGATTCTGGCCATCCCTGCACTCGCTACCAATAAATCAAACACGTCTAATTATTTATTTTCCATAAAGACCATGAGCCTTGGGAATTTATTTTTTCCCAGCCCCAACTTATCCAGTTCTGCTGACTGATGAGCAAAGTTTGATCATCTTGAACGAGTAACCATTTTGGCCGAGCCTTAGAATCGGCCGGAGCAAGATTCACAAGCGAAGGCAGTGGAGAAAAAAACAAAGGTTTATCTAATTTTTTGTCTCCAAAAATATATTCTAGCAACTCTTGACGAGCCCTTGAGTCGTAACCATGCGACCAAATATGCCCTTGGTAACCCATAAAAAGGGGGTAACCTAATCCCAATATAGGACTTGAATGAGTCACTTGAGAAATAATTACGTCCTGTTTGTTGGTAATACTTTTAAAAAGCTCACCAACTTCCTGAGACTGAATTAAGTCTTTTACCTTATAAACCTTATGAGAAATAGCCGGATGGGATACAGCCCACAGTTTAATCCCAGGCCAAAAAATAAATAAAGCTATCCCAATTTCAAAAAGTAAATATTTTTGCTCTGATAAGCTGATTGCTGATTGATTTAGCTCAGGCAAATCAAACTTGGAGGGAGAGCTAAAATAGGGGTTTATCACCTCTTTAACAAAAAAGTAATTCCACAAAAGATAAACCCAAAATAAAACCTTAATTTGATCCCAATCCCAAGGGGCCAGCTGAAGATTAACAGCAAAAAAAGTAACAACTAAAAGACTTGATGCCCATAAATAATCTTTTTTATAAAATAACATAGTAAGTGCGAAAAGAGGTACCAAAACCCATAAACCCATATTGTTAAAAAAAAGTTCAAAGCTATCAAATCTCCAAAACCAATTCCAAGCTATGGCCGAACTTAAGGTTTGAGCGGTAAGGCTTTTTAACAAAATGACCATTGGCCAAAGGCCCCAAAAAAGCCATATAAAAAATCGCCCTCCACCAAAGTGAAACTTTATTTTTTTTGCAAATAACGATGTTACCAATATCCAAAACGAGATAATCACAAAACTATGAAGATGAAAAAAAGACAAACTAGCCCAAATAAAATAAAAATCTAATCCCCTTTTATTATTAACAAATGAGCTTTGCCATTTTTTAAGCAAAAATACCCCTGCAGGCAAGGCAAACAAAAAGCCTCTTTGTGTAAGCAAAACCGAATAGAACAGATTTTTCCAGGACAGTTCAGAGCCAAAAAAAAGACTCCCTCCCCCGCTGCCTAAAAATGCAATAAGCAAAAACAGCCCGCCCCATTGATAAAGCATTAAAAAACTAGCCCCCAAAAGTAACAATGAGGTTAGCTTTATGCTACCTAAAGTTGAAATATTAAATGCTGTGCTTAAGAGAGCATCAAAATAGTCAATGCCATAGGGATAATGCAAAGAAACCCCCGCAAAATGAGGGTTGATAAAAGGGTAACCAGCCCCCTGTTTAAAATACTCTATCAGTTGCAAATGAAACCCCAGATCCCCTAAATTATCAACGTTCCCCGTATAAAGACCATCTGATAGATAAAAACCATAATAAAAAATATGAATAGCCGAAAAAATAAATAAAAAAGAAATAATAACCCCCTTGAGAGTTAAATTAAATTGAGCTATTTTTGAAACCCAACTTTGAAAAAGCAAAAAGGTTCCTGAAAAAATTAATCCAAAAAATAAGCATAAAATCGCAGTTACCTGAGAAAAAGCTGAAAAACCAAAAATACCTCGTATTGCTGCTAGCAATAAAGATGATATCACAGTCAAAATGATCATTTTCAAAATTCGCTTTGAGTCAATCACTGTAAAAACTCCTCACAGGCATTAAAGGGACAAGTAAAAACACCCTTTTTAAAATAGGCCACGGCTTTTTGGCGGGCGTCACGAACATTGAATTCTTTTTTTAAAAAATGACCTTTTAATTTTTTTTCTACTTCTAGACGCTTATCAAAATCGACTAAAAGCAAATCAAAATCACTTTCTAAAAACTCGGGGGCTAAGGCCGATTTTTGATTTACAAATAGATTAAGCCAAGAGGGAAAAGGCCAAGATTCGGCTGTCCCCCATTGCACTTTGGCCCTTGCAAGAGATGGATTTTTTTGGACTTGCAATATAAGACTCTCGGCAAAAACTTTAGCATCAAGGTGAGTTTGAACATAAACATAATCATGTTTTTGAGTTGGATGTTCAAAATTTAAATCATTAAAAAAGTAAACCTGCTTAATGGATAGTAACAACAAAACAAAGGTAACCCATTTACGGTAACGATTACTTAAATTTACTAAAACCACAGCTCCCGATATCCAAAGCGGCACTTGAATAGAAATAAGACACCAAGGGGTTTTATATGGGATTAAGCTATAAATAGTAAATATAAATAACGACCAAAAACTGACCCATCGAACCAGGCCTTCTGAGCCTGCTTTAAATAATCCCCAAATGCTAAGCGCCAACATGGCAATTGTTGCCGGTTCGTTTTTAAAAAATAAAATTAAAAAATAATAAATCGGCTTTTCATGCCCCCCCGATACACTGGTTTTAAACCACGGCATAAAAGCTTTAAAAAAGTCAAAAAAGCCCTGTGCATTGGCACCAAAGCCTGTAAAAAAAAGCCAAAATAAAATAAAAAACAAAACTAAATCAAACTTAAATTTTAAAAGACTCGCTTTAAAAAATTCTTTTTCACTTGCTGATGCTAAAAATAATTTATTTATTAAAATAATAGCCGCCCCAATTAAATTAAAAACAAAAGTCTCTTTTAAAAGGGCCGATCCCAATAATCCAATTAAAAAAAATCTAAATCCGGCTTGTTTTTTAAAATAAATAAAATCAATAAAAGATGTCATCATAAGCGCAGAAAAAAACACAAAGGGAGTCTCATGGATGGCCGAACGAGAAAAAAACAAATACCCAGGGCTTAAAAGTAAACCAAGCAACCAAACTCGGGACAAACCAAATCTTTGATAAAACCATTTAAAAAGATGAATCAGTGTCATAACCGAAAATAGCACCGTTACCAAGCGAAACGTGTTTATACCTCCCGGAAAAATGCCCTCTGCCCATTGAAAGATATAAAACAAAAAAGGACCATGATAGTTACTTGGATCATATTTATAAAACCCTGATTTCCACATATCTAAAACAAACCAGTAGTTGATTGTTTCATCATGATGAAATGGTTTTATTCCGATCTGATCAAATCTGATCCATAATAAATAAAAAAATACAATGGCCCACATACTTACTCCTGATTATTATTATTTATCCATGCAAAAAAATCTTCGTCTAAACCTTTTTCAATTAACTCATCGGCGTGATTTCGATTAAAGCTATTGTTATACAAAGGGTCATAGTAGCTACTTAAAAGGCTATTGATCCAATTTTTATGATACCCATGTTGACCCGAAAAAACAGATTCATGACAGGCTTGGTTTAGCTCATCATTAATTTTTTTAAATTGGACGCCCCCTAGCTTTCTACTAATTTTATTTAAACTTTCTCTTAAAACATTAAAAGCTAAATTCATTTCGGTTTGATTGGCGTTTGTTATAGGCCCTATATAGTCTTCGAAAATATTATCAATTCTTGTCTCAAAAGAGGTATTTAAATAAAATACTTTTGCCGATTTCATTTTTTCGTAAAGTGGGCCTGATAAAACAGAGGGACCAATGGTTCGACTTTCATCTTCTAACAAAATATATTTACAGCCACTTAGCTGGGCCTGAATAATGGCTGTATTAAGTGTTACTTCAAATTGAGCGGCTGTTACCGGCTTTAAATACAAAGAGCCAAAAGCTGACCCCCTATGTTGAGCATAGGCCTCAAGATCTAAAAAGCATTTATTTTTTAAAGCCCCTTGTTTAATAAGTTTGGTTTTTCCACTTCCGGTTGGCCCCGAAAGGATCAATATAGGCAATTTTTGAATAATTTCTAAAGATCTATCTGCCAAAAAAGACCTAAACGCTTTATATCCGCCTTCAAGCCTTGGCACTTCAATCCCTAGCTCATCTTTGATCCACCCCTGAGAGATTTGCGATCTGAGCCCCCCTCGAGCGCAATAAATCACGCCCTCGGGATTAGCCCGAACCCACAAAGCCCATTTTTTAATTTTATTTTCTTTATTTTGACCCCTTACAATTTGATAACCTAATTCAACAGCCTTTTGAGAGCCTTTAAGTTTATAAGTGGTTCCAACGATAGCTCGTTCCTCATTGTTAAGTAAGGGGCCCATCGTTGCCCCTTCAAGATGGGCCTGATCAAATTCACCTTCTGATCTAACATCTAAAAAGGGTCGATTGGCTTTTAAACAATCTTCAAATTGATTATTTAAAATAAGATCATTTTTCATAAATAACCCAAGGAGCACTCAGTTTATCTATACTTTTTTCAATCACCCTATCATTATTAAGACTCACATGAGTAACACTCTCCCCATTTTTATCCATCACTTGGCCTATAATAGCTGCATTTACAAATTTAATTTTTAGTTTGTCGAGTATTTCGTTTGCCAAAAGGGGCGAAACAGAAATCAACAAACCACCGCTTGTTTGAGGATCATTGATCATCAGTTGCTCGGTTTCAGATAATACAGACCAATCCGATTGCTCTTGAGTATAGGCTCTATTGGTTCGATGAGCTTTTGTTAATAACCCTTGTTCTAAAATATCCAAGGCCCCCTTAAAGCAAGGAATATCAGAGTAACGTATTTTTATTGTTTTTTGACTGGCTATTGCCATTTGCATAGCATGACCAGATAAGCCAAAGCCTGTAATATCGGTAACAGCATGAATTCCTTTTATATTATCTTCACTCAATAACGATTGGATTTCATTTAACGTTGACATGCTTTGAATACCGATTTCAATTTCTTTTTCTGTTGATAGCCCTCGCTTTAAAGCCGTTGTGAGGGCACTGACCCCAATGGGCTTAGTCAAAATTAAAAGATCCCCCCCTTGAGCGCCTTGGTTACTCCAAATTTTTTGAGGATTTACAAAACCCGTTACCGAAAAACCAAATATAAGATCTGCATTATCAATCGAATGCCCCCCAACCAAATGAGTTTGAGCCAATTGCAAAACTTCCTGAGCCCCTTGCATTATTTTCTGGACGATAGCCTTATCTAAGGTTGCCAAAGGGTAACCCAAAACAGCTAAAGCAAGTTTTGGCACTCCCCCCATTGCATAAACATCACTTAAAGCATTAGCTGCCGCAATTTTACCAAATTCATAAGGAGAATCCACCGAAGGAGTAAAAAAATCGACCGTTTGAACAAGGGCCATATTTTCTGATACTTTATAAACGGCCGCATCATCAAAAGTTCCGCCATCAATTAATAAATTTAAGTCACTCACGTTGGGCTTAAGAGCTGACAAAACCTGCTTTAGCTCCTGGGCCGGAATTTTAACTGAGCATCCTGTTTTTTGAACCATTTGAGTTAACCTAATCACCGCGCCCCCTACCTTTATCAGAATTATTTCAAAATGAGCTATTTATAAGTTTTTAAACCTACTATTAAGTTTTAACTTTGTATATTAGACTTCTTATATTTCTTTTATATTAAGTTCCATTTAAACTCGTGTTACTCTAGGTCCAGCTTTAACTCAGGTTTCAGTCCCCCCCTGTCTGTGATATAAAGATAATAAGATCACTCAAAATCGCTTTACTCCCCCCCCGCCATCCCCTCGGTATCCATTTTTCTATTTTGAAACTGAACTTGATCAAATAACGCCATTTTGGATAACTCAATTTAAAATACGCCTAAAAAAACTACTTGTTTTTTTTTATAATAATGATTCAATAATTATCTGAGCGTCATGGAGACACTCAAAATAACAAAAGGAAGTTCTATGAAATTATCACTATTAGCCCTTGCGCTTGTATTTTCTCAGTCAGTATTAGCTGACAATCATGCGGCTGCGCCTGCTGCAAAACCTGCTGCGCCTGCTGCAATGCCTGCTGACCACAAAATGACTAAAGATGAAGCTCACAAAGCTTGCGCTGACAAAAAAGGTGCTGAACACGAAGCTTGCATGA
>DYOP01000116.1 GCA_020720425.1 Bdellovibrio sp.
TTAGTTTAAACAAATTTGCTTACCTCATCCCCCTGCGGCAGATAGCTCGCTTACGAAGCTGATTAGCTGATGCTGATTAGCTGATGCTGATTAGCTGATGCTGATTAGCTGATGCTGATTAGCTGATGCTGATTGGCTGATGCTGATTGGCTGATGCAGATTAGAGTTTTATCCTGCAATCTGTTTTTATATTTTGATTAATGAGCACAAATCTAATTTTTTGTTGACCAAATGGATTGGCAAAATAGGATTTCGCCTTCAATAAATGTTTTTAATTCAATGTTTTTTGAGTACTGATTTATTTTTTTACATTTAACAAGGGATGCTTTGTTGAGCGAAGGAGCTGGTTGCAAATCTGGTGTCAGGTTTGATGCAACCGTGTCGGCGTCAAAAGAATCACTGATCAGGTGGTTTCTAGGAGGTTTATCTCCTTTAAAGATAAAAAGATAATAGTGGTGGGGAAAGGGTTTTGTTTGCCAGAGGTCAAATTGATCAAATCTTTCATCTAATATCCAGATATTATCTTTTAGATTATCCGAGCTATAATAAATGGCTCGGCTTGCATAGGTCCAATTTGTTAAAACAAGGGATGGGTTTTGGAGTGACCTAGAATTATTTTGTTTGTCATGCTTAAGCATATCCTGCTCAATAAGGCTTAGTAATTTGGGCCAGCCAAACACTTCAAGATTTATATTAGATTTAAATATAATTTCAGTTTTAATGGATATTAAGAGAGCAAAATAAAATACTATGTGAATAATGTTTTGAATATGGATTGGTTTTAAGTTTGGTTTTAAGATTGATTTTAAGATTGATTTTAAGATTGATTTTAAATGATCTGCATTGTCTGGTTTGACCTCTATTATAGGGTCAGTAGGATTTTTATTGTTATCCAAATTCGTGTGGAGTGTCGTTTTTTTAGATTCATACAGCAGAGTGATTTTTTGTTTTTTTAGCCATTTAAAATTGCCATCAAAATTAGCATTATCAAATAGTAAAATAATAATATATAAATAAAATAAACTCACCCAGTGTGGCAAAACGGGCTCGGTAAAAGAAGACTTTAAAAAAAACAAAAACCAAACGGTTGCAGTTATGATGATCCACTGTTTTTTTAGAGGTGCTTTAGGAGTGCTGGCTTTTATAATATTTGTATTTTTAATGTTATAATTTTCAATATTTGTATTTTCAATTTTAGTGTTTTGTATATTTGATATGTTTGTACTATTGCTTTTTTTATTGTTGTTTTGTTTTAAATGTAAAAATAGATTTTTATTAATATCTACTACACAGTTGGCGCCAATTTTAAAAATTAAAACTGTTATTAGGGGGCCAAAGCCTAACCATTGCATTAGATAACTTTTTAACACATTTTCAAATTGTCCTGTTTGGCCAATAACATGGTTAAATTGATATTGAAAGCTCACCCAATTATTTTGCCAGTTCCAAATAAGAACAGGGCTAATCGTTACCAGTGATGTTATGATAAGAAAATAGAATCCTTTTTGTCTAAAAAGCATGAATTTATATTTATTTAAAATTAGATAAATAACGGCAGGCAAAAACAGCACAGCAGAATATTTAGTTAGTCCCGCTAGGCCAAGCCAAAGCCCCAGTAAAATCCAGTTACTTATATTTTGGTAGCTTGGGTTGCCTTGAACGCCACGGATACTTTGGCCGCCTTGGTGACTTTTAACACCTTGGTTGTCTTGAATGGCTTGCATACTTGGGTTACCATGAGTGCCATTGTTAGCTTTATTGCCTTGGGAATTTTGGTAACTTAATTTTATAGTATAGTGGGCTATCCTAAAGGATATTGGAATAAGTAAAGTATCGGGCAAAAAAAACAAACTTAGCCCAAAGGGAATTAGGGCTAATGAGTAAGTAGCAAAGATAAAAAAACCTTTATTTAAATAGTTCGGATTGTTTGTTGAATCAAAAAATGCGGAGTCTGTTTTGAACCAATTAATGACTTCATATAAAAGCCAAGCTGAAGATATAAAAGCGGGTAGACGGGCTGAAAAAAGGTTTTCGCCAAAGAAAAAATTAAAAAAAGCATGTGTCCAACCAATAAGTGGGGGGTGATCAAAATAACTTAAATCAAGGTTTCGGGCATAAAGCATATAGTGGGCTTCGTCTACGCCCAAATTTAATAGGCCCATATAAGCCCAATTGAGTAACATAAAAATCAGAGTGTAAAATAGGGGGCTGTTATAGTGATGAGTACTAAAATATTCATTTAAAAAAGTTATATTATTATTTTTGAATCTATTTTTGAGTAGATTTGCAAGTTCGAATTTAGATCTTAGCATTTACCAAAGACTCTAATTTTTTATACACTTGATTGGGCGTGATAACTTGAACACAAATATTATTAATACAAGGAGTTTTGCGATGGTTCCAAGCTGTCACGCAAGGCGAGCAGGCCAAAGAAGCGTAGAGGGGGGTAAAGTTACCAAGAGCGCCGTAGAGAGCTGGGGTTTCGGGTCCAAAAAATACAAATATCGGTAATGAAGTCGTTGAGGCAAAATGCGCGGGGCCTGAGTCGTTACTTACCATTAATGTTGAAAGTGAGTATAGGGCCGTCAAATCTTCAAAACGAATAAGACCTGCAAAATTGATAGCATTTTGATGACCTATCAATTCAACAATTTTTTGTAATTCGTTTTTCTCGTCAGGCGCGCCTGTTAGTAATATCCGAATATCTGAGTTTGAATTAATAATCATTTTGGCCAGTTCTGAGTAGTGAGCTTTGGGCCATCGTCTTTCGATCAGAAACTCACCACCAGCGCAATTAAATAAAACAATTTTATGTTGATTAATATCAATGTTTAACTTCTTTAAAGTCTCTATGGCTCTCGAAGTTGAGGCTTCAGAGATAATTGATTTTTTTAAAACGATTTGTTCATCGGTGATTGACTCTTTTAAATAAAGCTCTTCGTTTGAGTTCGAAAAAGCCGATTTAACAAGAGCTATAAAGCTTTTTGATATGTGAAGATGGGGATTGTAGGCCACTTTGTGAGTCAGAAGTTCGCCTCGATAAAGACCTTCGTTATGAAACTTGTAAAATCCGATTTTCTTTTTAGAACCGCTAAGGCCCGTTAATAGCGCCGTAAATCTTGAGAAGAGTTCAAGGTCAATAACCGTATCAATTTTATTTTTTCGACACCACATTAAAAATTGGATACTCGTTTTGGCTAGATTATATAACCCATTGGGGTCAATGGTAAAAATGTGACTTTCCTTAACTGTGTTTAGTATTTTAAGGCTTGCTGCATTTTTTTTAAAGATAACAAAGAATGTTTCAGCTCCTAAATTTTGAGCCAGTGTTATTGCTGGATCAGCTAAAATTGCCGAGCCCATTTCGGATAACTCAATAAAAAGTAACTTTTTTGGTTTTTGAAACGCGGGTGTGCTGCGCGACGAATTGATCCATGAATAAATTTTTTGAATAAAAGTGAGTCCAAAACAAAGGGGAACCCCAATATGTCGGTCAATCCATCGCATTTTATCAATATCCATAATGTCCTTTATATAGCTTGAGCGTCGCTTAAAGTCAAAACGCGACTGAGATAAAAAGATTTGACTCCGGCTTGCCGAGTCTTTAAGTTGGCCATCTGCTTTAATCTATTTGTATTTTAGATTAAATTTCTGTCGCGGGGTGGAGCAGCCTGGTAGCTCGCAGGGCTCATAACCCTGAGGTCGTCGGTTCAAATCCGGCCCCCGCAACCAATTTCGCACATCTAGG
>DYOP01000004.1:0-4283 GCA_020720425.1 Bdellovibrio sp.
TTTATCCTTGAGGCCTCAAGCGCATGGACAGCGTAACGCTTGCAGAGGCCATGGAGGGCCGTGCCTCAAAGATAAAAGGATTGGCTCACCTTTGATCTGAGCAATGCTTTTCTTAGCATCAAATCTATTAAACTGTCGGTATGTTGACACAACTCACAGGTTTTGGAGCCTTCCAAGTGACTTGGCACAAAACACCCCCTTCTAAAAAACGGAGACCCAACGGAGACCTCAAAAAAAATTCTAACAAATTTTGTCTCTGTCAATTTCATTTACATCTCATATCAATTTTATATTTTTAATGGCTAAGCACCCGCATTGCTTTTAGCATTAGTCATTTTGCTTTGTTGCGGCAGTTGAAACGCAATCCCCCACACCTATTGAAATAGGTCATTTCGTTTTTAAGTAGGTTCACCTTTTTTTATTTGAAAATTGGTGATTAACGAAGTGCTTAAATATAAATAAATGGAAAAATCCATTTTAACATAAAGGAGATTCTATGAAAAGGTTACTTTTAGTTTTTGCACTTAGCTTTTCGGCTCAGTCATTTGCAACCTGTCTTGATTTGTTGCCAGAGACACCATTGGAGCGAGATAAGCAATTAAAAACTGTGCGTTTTCAGTTGCAAGCGGCTAAAGAAATGGAGAAAATTTATGCAGAATTGGCAAACGATGCACAAGATACAAATGATTATTCAATTGCCGTAGGTACAGCTTCAGTAACACCCTTGGTAGCCATAGGTGGTAGCAGTATTGGTTTTACATCCCGTATGGCTATGATTTTGTTTGGAGTGACTGCTGATTTTCAGTTGGGAAGCGTGGGAGGAGTGGCACCTACGGGAGCATTTGTTTTTTTGGCTACCCTTTTTGCGCCTTCTGTGGGAACTGCCTATGTGTCATTTGATGCTATCCAGGGTGTTCTAAAGAATTATAATTTTAGTGAAGAGGAAATTGGGTATTTTGAAAAAGAATTTTTACAATCGCCAGGTCGCGCAAAGTGTTCTTATGCTAGTTCATTTAAAGAGCTTGAGGGCTTAAAAGAAAAAGTATTTACCAATGAATTTGATGGTTCAATTAAAAACCTGATTCTAGATCATGTATTACTAGGAAAGGTTTCTCGTGATGGTACTCGCAAGCTTTATGCAATTGCTGCGGTGAAAAGAACTCTATTAGAAAAACAGTTAATAGAATTAGAAAATTTGAATTTAAATTAATTACCTAAGATAGTTTCTGACTTTTAAAGTTATAGCAAATGCCCATGAGATGTCACTTTCATGGGCATTTTTATTTAGAATGTTATTGCATTTAAAAGTTATTGTCCTAAAAATTCGTACTGGGGATTGGGATTGCACTCTTTGGGTCTAAAAAACGAGTGAAACAAGCTTGTTTTTCTGGTCATAAAGGATCTGCAATCTTGGGCTCTAAATAGTTCGATCGTTTGCAATCGCTCTTGGTAACTCATGGGATGGTTATAAATAGATTCATATTTTTCTTGAACGTTAGTTAGGTGTAGCTCAATAAGCGTAAATAGTTTGTAAAATTGAATGACCGACACAATGGCTGATCTAGGCATGTGCTTTGGGATTTTATCTTTAAGGACATCATATTGTGATACCAATTCAGATAAGACCACAGATAGGTCATTATACAAGGGGTCGTCGATAAAATCATAGTGTTGATGGATTATCATCTTGTAAATGTAATCAGATACCGAGTCTCTTGAACTAACTTTAGAGAGCTCTTTAATTCGGCGAAACTCAAAGGCAAATTCAAAAGAAGGGTCTAGATCAATATCGCTGGGTGCAAAGGCCTGATTTATGGTAACGCCGATATTTTTTAGAAAGGAACTATGTGAAAGATGATTCATAGTTGACGGAAATTTTGGAAATGGATTAGCAATTTGGGCAAGTTCAAAAGCGTGCTGAACGGTTTCGGCGCAATAAAGGGTCGAGTGATCAGCGCTGTTCATTGTAAAATCGTAGGGAATAACCCCTTCTGCGTAGTCAGGGTTACCATTAAGACGTTCGTTTTTATTTTTAATATTTAAGAAATGATCATAAATTTTACGACCCGCATTTTTCGCAGTTTCTGGATTTTTGTGGCGATAAACAACAAGGCGAATTTCTCTCTTTTTTAGCCACTCATCAAGTGGGGTAACAATCATTCCGGTTTCAATAAGAGACTCGGCCAGATACTGCTTGCCATTTGCGTCTTCGGCAATCATTCCGAGGTGAGAAAATTGACCCATGTCATCCCCTACCCGAGCGATCACTGCTGAAGTAAAACTATCTCCTCGCATTAAAATGGCATCACCTGTTTTAAGGGATTTTGAATTAGGGGGAGCCGAAAAAAGAGACTTATTATAAATAATTCTCGGAAAAAGCGCATCAAAGCTGGTTTCGGGCTCTTGAGGATTTACTTTATTTTGAGAGGCCAGAAAAAGAATGATGCTGTCTTGAGCAAAGCGAATAAAGCGAAGAGAGCGGCGTGTCTGGCTGAGGCAATCAGCAGAAGGCTTAGAAAAACTTTGAAATTTATTTTTTATAGCAAGCTGTAGTTCACTGAGTTCGTCTAATATCGTGTTACCATGCAAAACAAGAGACTGGCTTTCGTCTTGGGTCGCAGGATAATAGTATTCAGAAGGTAGATTAAAAATATTTGAATTGATTTGAAAAAGCTGCTGGCTGCAACTGGCCTGATTAAACTGATTAGATTTAATAATTTTTAATAAGTCTTTAGGCCCTTGGATTAAATCAGTTACACTTTGAACCGTTCGATTGGGTTGAGGGTTGGCCTGAGCATGAGACTGAGCCTGAGCATGAGACTGAGACTGGGCATGAGACTGTGGAGTTATTGAATCGGGCATTCTTTGTGAGCTTTTAAATAATTGCTCAACCTTTTCTGCCGTCACATAGGGATTTCCGTAGTTTCCGTGAACATCGTGCAGGGGGTTGGTTGGGATCCAGAAAAAATCAGGATGCGTATGATTTACATATTTAAAATATTTTTGCTCATAGGCCTTTGGAGGCTTAACAGAGTGTTCCCAGTAACCATCGCCAATAATTTGCCCCTCTCCTTGAAGTAACCCATCTTTATCTGAAAATGTGAGCGGTTGATCTAAAAATATTGAAAGCTTTAAGGCGCGGCCTTCGTGGTGCGGTACCCCTTCAGTCAGGGGTATGCGTTCAACCTCTGGCGTATCGGAGGTGTCTTTAAAAATATCAAACTCTGTGGTAACTGCACCGGGCATAACACCTAGGTCGTTGGCCCAATATATTTTTACAGTTAAATCAACTTTCCAAAGACTCTGTCCGTCTTGTTCGATTTTGGTTTGATGACCGGGCTTTATTGGTAAAATTCGATAACCCAAAAGGGGCTGATTCCAAACCTCATCGCCGGTAAAACGGTCAATAACCACGCCTTGTTTTAGGGCTCCTACGTATTGGGTTAAAATAAGTATAAAAAGGCGCGGAGTTGTATCCCAAAAAGCTTTTGCCCTGATGTGATCCGGCGAATTTTGATCTCCAAAAATCCAGCTTCCTGTGGGAGAGCCTTTGTGCGTGTTACCAGAAAAAATAGAATAACTAGATAGCCAGAGCTCAGTATAAATGGCTTTTTGTTCGGCAACGCTTAATACTTCGTTACCAATTTTAACTGATGATCGAGGCTCTGGAACTTTAATTGCAGCCGCCGACCAGCCATTGCAGTGCCCCCACCAGCTTTGGCAAGATTTTTTATCATTATCCGAAAGATGATCGCACGAATGTTTTTGTTTTTCCCATTCGTGAGAGGATTGATTGGCGGGACTTTTTGTGAGTTTGTCATACATTTGAAGGGGAGACCGGCCATCTTCAAATGGATAGCCAAATTGGTCTAATAAAATGGCAGTACCATGAGTCTCATAGGGAAAAAAGTTACCTGTCCAAGGGGGGTTACCGCTTTGGCCAACCCGATGTTTATTGTAAAGATCTGCAAACGAGTGAGCTTTAACGCTGATTTGAGAATTAGCAAAAACTGATTCAAGGGGGGTTATAGCTAAAAATAGGAAAAATAAAAAAGCAGAGTGCGAAAAATGCAAAACATAATTTCGAATAGAAAAGTTTTTTAATAGAAGTTTCATTTTACATCCAAGGGTTGGGTGACTGAAATAAAATGGGAGTTTTCGGTATAAAGGGGCCAAGGTTGGTTGGGGCACCAGCCAACGCGAACAGGGTTGCCAAATGCATCATTATAAGTGGTTTCATGGCCATGGCAGGAGGCAAGAGAAAACTTTTTATTAAACTTTTT
>DYOP01000004.1:4383-27859 GCA_020720425.1 Bdellovibrio sp.
AAACTTTTTATTAAACTTTTTTTGAATCCCTTTTATTGCAGTTTCATCAAGTCCTACGCGAAGAGCTGAAATGCTTTGTAGAGGCTCTGATCCCCAGTTCATAAGATTAAAGTTGGGCATATCAATGGGGAGTAGGCTCATACCCGAGCTAGAAGCGATGTTACCATTAGATAATAGCCGGCTTATTTGAGGGTCGCTATAGCGGTTATAGGTTATCCAATCTGTGGCCCAGAGGCTGTAGGTATCATCAATAAATATTCTGGCACCTAAAGTGTCGCCAAAGTGAAGTTGGTTTTTATTTTGTTTAGCTAAAGATAAGTCAATGACCTCAATTATGGCGCAGAGTTCCTTTTTATCTTGAGAGTTGCGATTTTCAAATACCGATTTGGCTTGAAGCTCATTTGCAAATAAATTTTTATGTGTAAATTCATGACAGGGGGCAACGCCTACAGGGCTGATTTCAAAAGCAGCAGGGGGGCCCCAATAGGTTGGGATTTCGCGGGACTCTTTTGCGTTCATGCTTTGCACTTTGGGAATAATATAAACTTCAAATTGTTTAGGCTTTAGGTTCCGAAAACTTTCAAGGCGCGGAAGATTTGAATCTTTTGGAGATAGGGCGCTTTTGGCGGGAGCCCTATGTTTTAATTCACGGAGTTCTATAAAAGCTAGTTGAGTGGCTTGTATGACTGTTGGATCTGAGTCCGTTTGCACTTGAGTGTGCGAGCAGCTCAGAGTGGCTACAAAGCTAATTAGCAATGTAAAACGAAAAAATGAGAGCGAACTTAGCCTTTGAAAAAAGCAAAATGACTTAAAATATATCATACGATCATAGTACTTAGGTTTTTCTTAAAAAATGAGACCAGAAAATCATCTCGACCTTGATAGACGTGCGCACCAAGTCATGCTTATTTTTTTAGCAAATAGGGGGTTGCCATCCTACTTGCCATAAAAAAAACTTATACTTAAAGGGAAATGACCTAAAAAACCGTATCAAGTTTGGTCTAAAAGGAAAGCCCCGTGACAGAAAATTTAAGATTATTTGTGGTTAAAAAATAGAAAAACCTTCTCATTTTTTATCTTGCTAGAGGGTGATTGTTTGGGTTTATGATTTTTTATCCACAATGATGTGGTCTTACGGAGGGGTAAGAATGATGAACGGAAAGTTGGTAACATTAGCTGGTTTATTAGCATCAAGTATTTTGCTGGCGGGAGTTCAAGCCAAGGCCGAAAGATATCTTATATTTTTTAACGAGAGTGAGCCTCAGGCAAAAGTCGAGACTTATCTATCAAAAAAACAATATCAAAATATGAGAGGGGGGGCATTCCTAGCCTCAGCCCCAGAAGTTAAGGTTCAAGGTAGTTTTAAACATATTAAAGCCATCGAGATTAATACCAATTCTGAACAAAATATTCAGGCCTTATCATCACTACCGGGCGTAGCGTTTATTGAAAAAGAATTTTTTCATCCCAAGCCAGTACCCGTTAATGGCTTTAAGCTGACTCAGCCATGGGATCTATCTTTATCTTATTTGCCAGGCCCTTTTGGTTTAGGCGTGGGGCAAAAAACACCCTATGGAATTTCATTAGTTAAGGCGCCTCAAGCTTGGAAGCCAGGTAAACAGGGGCATGGTTCAAGGGTTGTTATTCTTGATACGGGGATTGATAAAAATCATCCTTCGCTTAAAGCAAATTTTGAAAAAGGCAGAAACTTTGTTGGGGATCAAAACTCTCCTTATCCAGAAGCTGACGGCGAAGGTCATGGAACCCACGTTGCTGGCACGATTGCTGGGGTTTTAGATGCTGAAGGTTTTACGGGAGTTGCGCCAATGGCAACCATTCTTTCGGGACGAGTATGCGGCCCCGAGGGTTGCTCGAACATCTCTGTTGCTGAAGGTATTAATTGGGGCGTTGAAGAAAAGGCTGATGTGATTTCAATGTCATTGGGTGGAGCCTTTGCGAGCCTTTCTGAGAGGCTTGCAATAGAAGCTGCAGAAAAAGCTGGTATTGTTGTGGTTGCAGCAAGTGGTAACGACGGTAAACCTAAAATTGGTTACCCTGCCTCCTTTCCAACGGTGATTGCCGTAGGCGCTATTAACAGTAAATCAGAAAAAGCCGAATTTTCGAATTGGGGAAAAGAGTTAGATGTCGTAGCTCCCGGTGTTGGCGTGGTATCATCAGTGCCAATGGGGTCAGGCAAAGAGTCTATTGTTAAAGTGGGCGGAAATGAATTAATTCAAGTAACTTCGGTAACATTTGAGGGAGCACCTAATGTGCCTCAGGGTTTAGAGGGCGAGCTTGTTCATGCGGGCTTAGGAAAGCCAGATGACTTTAAAAATATAAATGTAATCGGGAAAATGGCATTAATTTCGAGGGGTGAAATTGCATTTAGCGAAAAAGCTAAAAATGCTATTACCGCCGGAGCCAAAGCCGTTGTTATCTACAATAATGCCCCTGGATTAATCCATGGAACGCTTTCTCAAGATGGAAGTATTTTATCTGTTCCTGTGTTTATGATTGAACAAAACACAGCTCAGGCGATTCTTACTCAACTTATTGATAAAGGTCTTGTAGCTAGGGCGTTTTTGCAAACAATTGCAACGGACTATGCTCCTTTTGATGGAACATCTATGGCTTGTCCTCACGTATCGGGAGTTGTGGCGCTTATGAAAGCTGCTAACAAAAAGGTAACACCTGCCCAGGTTAGACAAGTTCTTAGTGAAACCTCTACCCCTTTATCGAGCGAGAACAGTCAAAATCAATGGGGCAAGGGACTTGTGAATGCCGAAAAAGCAGTTGAGCAAGCAGCTAAGTATTAGTACCATTTAGCTTAATGAAAAAAGCACCCGACCTTATTTTTAAACATTTAGCTCGTCATATCGGAAAGGCTCTTCAGGGGGCCTTTCCTAATTTTATGTTAACCCAAGAGTTAATAGATCAATGGGCATTTGAGTTTGTAATGCCCCCCCCATCGGCTCAAGGGGCTGTGGCCTTTGGATGTTTTAGGCTAGCAAAAGAGCTTAAGAAAAATCCTAATGAAGTAGCAATAGTAATTAAAGAGCAATCCGATCAGCTGATCGAGCGGGGAGAGGCTGACCAAGCCGAACTATTTGAGGCGACCTATGCGGTAGGGCCCTATTTTAATATGCAGCTTAAAAATAAGTTTATCTGGGATAACTTTGGTAATTCGGTTTTAAATGGAGATTACTTTTTAAATCCACTTGTTACCCAGGCTCCAAAAACTATGATCGAGTTTTCTCAGCCTAACACGCACAAAGAGCTTCATGTGGGGCATATGAGAAATGCTTGCCTGGGAGACTCATTAGTAAAAATTAAAAGAGCGCTTGGCATCGAAATTATAAGTGCCACATTTCCGGGTGATGTGGGGGCTCATGTGGCTAAATGTTTATGGTATTTAAAATATCACAACCAAGAGCCCATACCTGAAAGTAATAAAGGTGAATGGCTTGGCAGGATGTATTCAAAAGCTCATTTAAAGTTGGAGTCAGATAAGGGTAACCCTCAAGAACAAATAAATAAAGAGCAGGTAACCTCTGTTTTAAAGGAGCTTGAGCAAAAGCAAGGCTATTTTTATAACTTATGGCAAGAAACTCGGCAGTGGTCTGTTGAATTGATGAATCGAATTTATGCTTGGTCAGATATTAAATTTGATGTGTGGTATTGGGAGTCTGAAGTAGATCAGCCAAGTCGTCAGTATGCCCAGCTGCTTTTGGAGCAAGGAAAATTAATTAAGTCAGAAGGCGCTGTGGGAATGGATTTGACTGATAAAAATTTAGGTTTTTGTATGCTTTTAAAGTCAGATGGCACAGGGCTTTATGCGACTAAAGATATAGAGCTTGCTAGGCGTAAGTTTGAACAATATCAAGTAGAAAAAAGTATTTATGTTGTTGATTTACGTCAGGCGCTTCATTTTTCGCAAGTTTTTGAAGTGTTAAAAAGGCTTGGATTTAGTCAGGCAGAAAATTGCTATCATTTACAATACAATTTTGTTGAGTTACCAGATGGTGCCATGAGTTCGCGTAAGGGCAATATTGTCCCTGTTACCCAATTAATTGACAAAATGGAGCAGACTATTTTGTCAAAATATTTGACTCGCTATCAAAACGAGTGGACGCAAGATGAATTAAACTTGGTGGCTCGCCAGGTGGCTCAAGGAGCCATCAAATACGGAATGATAAAAATTGATACGACAAAAAAAATTGTATTTGATATGGAAGAGTGGCTGCGGATTGATGGCGATTCGGGTCCGTTTATTCAATATGCGGGAGCAAGGATAAATAGTATTTTGCGCAAGTTTGAGTTAGATTTGAATTTAAATAAGAATATGAATTTAAATGTGAATTTAACTGTGAATTTAGCTGAGGGCTTTGAGGGGCTTACTCATCAAGCCGAAGAAAAGCTTATGGCCCATTTAATATATTATCATGATTCTTTATTAAAAAGTGGGTTGCAGGACAAACCTCATTTATTAACCACTTACTTGTACGAGTTGGCTAAGAAATTTAATTTCTTTTATCACGAATGCAGTATATCTCAGGCTGAAAACGAGAAAATTAAAAAGGCTCGCTTAAATCTAGCTGCTGTTACCGGAAAAATTTTAGAACACGGTCTATCTCTTATTGGAATATCTGTTCCCCAAAGAATGTAATCATTTTTTATATCAAGCCGTTCTTAAAATGGGGGCAATGAACGCCCTTTCTGTTTTGAAATGAAAGCAGGAATGCCTAAAATAAGTAGCTAGGGAATTTGTTTAAAAAATAGATCTATGGATTGCGAATGGGTCGAGATTGAAAAGTAATTTTTACTAATGGTTACTTTCATTTATGAAAAAATGTCCCTATTTACTTGTATGCCTTTTTCTGAAAAAACGAATTAAATCCTAGATTACGAATTAAATCTTTGATCGGCAGCAAATAGAAGTCCTATCATTTTTTTGGCTGAGGCAATTTCTGACTGGCTCGTGAGAAGTTGTAATTCGGCAGATCTTCGTTTTAACTCAAGGACTCGAAAAATTGATTGCGCAAGGTTTTCAATTGTAAATGGTTTTTCAACAATATCTTCAACCCCTAATCTAATACCTTTAAGGGCCATCTCTTTATCGCAATGGCCTGATATCCAAACAATGGGAGTCAGGTTACCTTCAGTTCTGAGTTTTCGGGCAAGTGCTAAACCATCAAGGCCCGGCATTTTATAATCAGATATTATTAACTCATATTGGTTATCAGCTAAATGCTTAAGAGCCTCTGTTGAATTATCAACATATTCAACATTGTCGAATTTCGCGCTTAAAAGCTCTTGAAGCCCTTCAGCAAGTTCGGTTTCGTCATCAATGATTAAAATGCCTTTAGATTTATTCATACTAAACCTCAGAAAATAGTAAAACGTAGTTAAGTTAAGTAAATCAGTAATAATAATAAACTCAACAAAGAAGAAAAATTTGCAATTAAGCATCAACTGAGGTCCAGAAAACATTAAAAAACAATTAAGAGGGTGTTAATAAATTAATGTATGACCATAGGCCATGTAGGCCTTAATTTAGAATTAGAATTAGAATTAAATTTAGAATTAGATTTAGCTTTTTTTATTTGATCTTTTTGAGTTGTGTATAAAATAAATTGGTAGAACTGAATTTAAATGAGAGTAAGCGACAGCTGGTCCATTTATGGTTTACTCAATAGGATTGAAGCCTAAAACACAAAATAATTATGAACCCCCAAAAAGTAGTAACAATATGTCAGAAATAGTATTTTGGATGAGAAGAGATTTAAGGCTTCAAGATAATCGTGGATTGTTTGAAGCCATCAAAACAGGGTTGCCCATTAAGCTGATATTTATTTTTGATGAAAATATTTTAAATGGCTTAGATAAATATGACCATAGGGTCACTTTTATATGGAACCATCTTGTGGAGCTAAACAGGCAATTACAAAAATATCAGACGCAAATTATTCTATATTATGGAACTCCTGAAAAAATATGGACCCACATTTTAGATAGTAACCCTCAAGTGACTCAAGTTTTTTATAATCAAGATTATGAGTCTTATGCCATTAAAAGAGATCAACAAATTTCGGATTTGGCTAAAATGCGAGGAGTTAAATTTATTGGGTTTAAGGATCATGTTATATTTGAACCCAATGAAGTTTTGAAAAATGATAACTCGCCCTACGAAGTGTATACACCATTTAAAAACAAGTGGCTTTTGCAGCTTAATCCAAACCTTATCCAAAAATTCGAAATTAATTTAGATAAGGTTAAATTTGCAGCTCTTAAGAGCGTATCAGAGTTTGCTGTTCAAAGCCTTTCTGACATTGGTTTTAGCCCCTCGCTATGGCCTGAGCCAAAAACTTACGAAGGATCTGAAACTTATCTCAATACGGTTTAACAAGGGATTTTCCATTTAAATCAGAGGGGACATCACACTTGGGTGTGCATTTAAGAGTTGGAACAATCAGTACCCGAGAGTGCGTAAGGCGAGCTAAAAAAAGCCAGGCTGAAGTCTGGTTATCAGAGCTTATTTGGCGTGAGTTTTTTATTCATATTCTTTATTTTTTTCCGGAGAATGCGAAAAAATGTTTTAAGTCAAACTACGAAGGGATTTTGTGGCGTTATGATCAGGACGAGTTTAACAAATGGGCCAGTGGAAATACGGGTTACCCGTTAGTAGATGCTGGGATGAGAGAGCTAAATCAGACGGGACATATGCATAACCGGGTCAGAATGGTAACGGCAAGTTTTTTGACAAAGCATTTACTTTTTCACTGGAGTCATGGTGCCGAATATTTTTCTAAAAAGCTTTTTGATTTTGAACTGGCATCTAATAACGGACTGCTCAAGGGGGCCTGGCCGATCAACATAAATCGTGTTGCCTAATAAAAAGGTGTGTAGGATAGTTAATAAAGTTAAATCCAAATTAAATTACAAGACCTATAATCTAATCATAAAGGAGTTTACATGAGCCCATCAAATACCTCTCGATCAAAGCAATATAATTCTTGGGGAACAGATTATCGCGTGTGCAATGAGGCCATGCAAGACTCAAAAAAATTTGCAGAATTGGCCCGCTGGGGACACGAGGAAATTATGCTAGCTGAGGTTGAAATGCCCGGCTTAATGGCTATTCGAAAAGAGTATGCCTCATCACAACCTTTAAAGGGCGCAAAAATTACGGGCAGTTTGCACATGACCATTCAAACGGCTGTTTTGATCGACACGCTTATGGCTTTGGGTGCCAAGGTGAGATGGTCATCGTGTAATATATTTTCTACGCAAGATCATGCGGCCGTAGCTATGGCGGCTAAGGGAGTTCCGGTTTATGCGTGGAAAGGTGAAACCGAAGATGAATACCGTTGGTGCATCGAACAAACCATCGAAGGATGGGGCACTGAGGGGTTTAATTTGATTCTTGATGATGGGGGAGATTTAACAAATGTAATGCACGAAGCTCAGTATGCCGAGCTACTAAAAAAAGTGATTGGAATTTCAGAAGAAACAACAACAGGCGTGCATAATTTAGAATATCTGTTAAGCAAAAACTTACTTAAAGTGCCTGCCATTAATGTAAATGATTCGGTTACCAAAAGTAAGTTTGATAATCTTTATGGCTGCCGCGAGTCCTTAGTAGACGGTATAAAAAGAGCAACCAGCACAATGGTAGCAGGCAAGACAGTCGTTGTGGCAGGGTATGGTGATGTGGGCAAGGGTTGCGCCCAAAGCATGAGAGGATTTGGGGCTAAAGTTTTAATAACAGAAATTGATCCGATTTGTGCTCTTCAGGCCTCAATGGAAGGTTTTGAAGTAACCACCATGGAAGAAGCGGCTAAAACAGGAGATATTTTTGTTACAGCAACGGGCTGCTGTGATATTGTTACCGGGCCCCATTTTAAGCTTATGAAAAACAATGCTATCGTTTGTAATATTGGACATTTTGACATCGAAATTGATATGGCTTGGCTTAATGCAAATTCTAAGATTCGAGAAGTTAAGCCCCAGACAGATATTCATACCCTCAATGATGGAAAACAAATTATTGTTTTAGCTAAAGGTAGATTAGTTAACTTAGGATGTGCCGATGGTCACCCAAGCTTTGTCATGTCGACATCTTTTTCGAATCAGGTTTTAGCTCAAATTGATTTATTTACTCAGCCTGATAAATATAAAAATATTAATGTATATAGGTTACCAAAACATTTAGACGAAAAAGTAGCGGCTCTTCACCTCGAAAAATTAGGAGTTAAGCTAACCCGCCTGTCTTCGCGTCAATCTGAATATTTAAAAATTGCAAAAGAGGGGCCCTATAAGCCCGAGCACTATCGTTATTAAGGATCAAAAATTAAGAATTAAAAGAGGAAATTTTTGTGTTGCTAAAATCAGCCCCTAAGTATTTTTTGGAGTTACTATCTAAATACTTCAGGTTAAAAGTCGAAGGGGCTGAACATATACCCGCAAAAGGTGCCGCTATTATAGCCTCTAATCATTCGGGATTTTCGGGGCTTGATGCCCTTTTATTATTTTACTCAATAAAAAAATATCGAAAACGAGTGCCTCGAATTATGGCCCATCGAGCTTGGTTTGCCAACTCAACGTTAAGAACAATTATGCTTCAAATGGGATTTTATGAGGCTAAATTTCAAACAAGCTTAAGCCATCTGAAAAGCGAACATATGATTGCTATTTTTCCAGAGGGAGAAAGGGGCAACTTTAAGCCAAGTTCAGAAATGTATCAACTGCAGCCTTTTAAAACAGGTGCCATTCGTTTGGCCCTTTTAACTCATGCCCCTATAATACCAACTATTATTGTAGGAGCCGAAGAGTCGAGTCTTAATTTTGGTAACATTAAACTTCCCGCTGTTTTTAAAAAAATGTTACTTCCTATTCCGATAAATATTATTCCTATTCCCGCCAGGTGGAAGATTAAATTTTTAGCGCCCATTAGGCTTCCCTTTAATCCCCGTGTGGCCATCGAGGATGAGTCCCTTGTTGATGAACTTGTTGAAGATTTGCAAGAACAAATGCAAGAAGCACTTAATAAAGAGTTATCTAAATACAGGAGATAAGTTATTAAAGGAGCCAATAAGTCATAGACTCAGTCATCACAGGAGTTAAATAAGTGAAAAAATATATTTTAGTTATTGATCAAGGAACAAGCGGAACAGGAGTCAGTTTAGTTAATAAACAAGGTCAAATTATAGCTTCGAGCGATAATAATTTTAAGCAAATTTATCCTAAAGCGGGTTGGGTTGAGCATGACGCCAATGATATTTGGGACTCTGTTTTAAAGGGAATATCTCAATTGTCAAAAAAATGGGATTTATCTGAAGTTTTATCAATAGGTGTTACCAATCAAAGAGAAACCATTGTGGCATTTGATAAAAAGGGGCAGCCATTGCACAACGCTATTGTATGGCAGTGTCGCCGTACTCATGAGCGTTGTGAGAGTTTAAAAAAAAATAAAAAGCAAAAATTGATTCAAAAAGTGACGGGACTTGTTGTGGACCCCTATTTTTCAGCTACAAAAATAGAATGGTTACTTAAAAATTCAAAAAAAGTTAAAATGGGGGCCCAAAATGGGGATTTACATTTTGGAACGATTGATAGTTTTATTATTTATAAACTCAGTGGCGGTAGTGCTTTTATTACAGATGTTTCGAATGCATCAAGAACCATGCTTATGGATTTAAAAACATTAAATTGGTCAAAAACTATGCTTAGCTTATTTGGAGTTAAGCATAGTTACCTGCCCAAAATTGTTGCAAGTTCGGGCGTTTTAGCAAAAACAAAAAAATTACTGTCGTTACCAGCTGAAACTCCAATTACGGGTGTGGCCGGAGATCAACAAGCGGCCCTGTTTGGTCAGGGGGCTTTTTATAAAGGGCAAGCCAAGTGTACTTTTGGTACGGGTAGTTTTATATTGTTTAATACGGGGGGCGAAGTTGTATATTCAAAAAACAAGTTAGTAACAACAGTAGCCTGGCAAATTTCAGGTCAGCCAGTTCAGTACGCTCTTGAAGGGGGCGCATTTATTTGTGGGGCCGCCATGGGCTGGCTTAAGGATAATCTTGGTATCATTCAGTCACTCGAACAAATTGAACCCCTGGCTCGATCCGTAAATTCGACCGAAGGGGTTGTATTTGTTCCCGCGCTTACAGGATTGGGATCTCCTGATTGGGAGCCAAAAGCAAGAGGGCTTATCATGGGCCTAACTCAGGCGACAAAAAAAAGCCATATTGTGCTGGCGACATTAGAGGCTATGGCCTTACAGAATGTTGAAATTTTACAATTGATGGAATCAGATTTAAATACAAAGTTAAAAGTATTAAAAGTTGATGGGGGGGCAAGCTCTAATCAACTTTTAATGCAGATGCAGGCTGATTATATTCAAACAAAAGTAGAAAGACCGGCGCAAATTGAATCAACAACCCTAGGTGCCGCCTATTTGGCAGGTTTAGGGATTGGTTTATGGAAAAATCAAAAGCAAATTGAAAAGTTTATCAAAATTGAAAAGCAATTTAAGCCTCGGCGAGATTTATCGTATGCAAAGCAAAAATTGAATCAATGGAAAAAGGCGGTTCAAGCTGTTAAAGCTCAAGCGCAGGGCTTTTAGGCTTTGCGGGATTGCTCTGTAGTGTGCTCTATTAAACTTCGTGGCTTTTTAAGCTATCTAATAACTCGTTTTGCTTTTTTAAAATTTGATTCATTTTGCGGACTCGGTTTGCAAAACTTTTTAAAAGCGATTGAGCCCAGACCGGTAACTCTTGAATAAGCTGGTGGTAGCCTGCCTCTGAAACCTTGTAAAGTTTTACATAGGTGATAGCTTGCGCTGAAGCAGACCGGGGTGATTTATCTAAAAGTGCAATTTCTCCAAAAGCCTCACCAGGGCCTAAATCAGCAAGCTCTAAGCGATGGCCCTTGTTATCTTTGGTATAGATTTGCACTGTGCCTTCATCAATTATATAAAAATGGGCATCAAGATCGTCTTCAAAAAAAATATATGAACCTTGTTGGTATTCTTCTAATTTGATGTGCCGGCCTTCTAAAATCATAAATATAATCATAAGCTAAGCTGATATAATGTCCAGACGAAAATGCCGAATAAAAGGCATGCAAATCCTAGCCTAACTCAATATGAAAAAGACGAATAAGAACAAAAGGGCAATTAAAATACTCGCTTGCCGAATATTTGCAACTTAGGTAGCTAATTAGATAAGATGAGTAAAATTTTGCAAAATATTGTCATTGATTTTGAACAAGATATTAAAGGATTTTTGAAAAAAAAATTTCCTTTAATTGCCGACTATCGCATTTTAAAAAAAAGCATTGATGCCCGGTCTCAAAGACCAAAATTTGTTTATACAATTGAAATTGTAGAGGGTAACGAATCTCTTAAGCCAAACGTGATTGAAATTAAAAAAGTAAATTTCAAAATCAAACATAAACCCATAATTATTGGAAGCGGTCCTGCGGGCCTTTTTGCTGCTTTAAGATTTGTCGAATCGGGTGTCCCTTGTGTTTTGTTTGAAAGGGGTTCAAATTCAGAAAATCGGATCAAATATATTAATCAGTTTTGGAGATATGGTAAGCTTCATCCTGAAAACAATGTTTGCTTTGGAGAAGGAGGGGCGGGCCTGTATTCTGATGGAAAACTGATTACCCGAATTAAAAGTCCCCATATTCCCTATGTATTACAAAAATTAGTTAATTTTGGGGCTCCTCAGGAAATTGAATTTTTATCAAACCCCCATGTGGGTTCGGATAAAATAAGAAGACTCATTCCAAAGCTAAGAAATTATTTAATGCAAATGGGTTGTGAAATATTTTTTGATACCCGAATTGATGAGTTTATAATTAATGGTGATCGGGTAACGGGGGTTAAAACTCAAAAAGGGGATACCTATTTTTCAGAATCTGTCATTTTGGCCACAGGGCATTCGGCCACTGATGTTTTTGATTTTTTAAAAAAACAAAATGTATTTCTTGAAGGAAAATCATTTGCTATGGGATTACGGATTGAGCATTCCCAACAAATAATCAATCAGGCTCAGTATGGCCAGTGGCATGATCGGTCTGAGCTAGGGGCTGCCAATTATAAACTCACTCTCCATAATCACAAAACAGGAGTCGGCGTTTATAGTTTTTGTATGTGCCCAGGGGGGCTGGTTTTATCATCAGGAACAGAGGCCGAAGGACTTGTGTGCAATGGTATGAGTAACTATAATCGAAACTCGGGATTTGCTAATTCTGCAATCGTTGTTAGTATCGATCACCAAACACATTTTGGCTCAGATGTTTGGGGGGGGATGAAGTTAAGAGCTGAGCTTGAAAAAAGAGCCTATCATTTGGTGCAATCCAAACAAAAAGGCAGTAAAGCCCTGCCTGCCCAGCGAGTGCTTGATTTTAAATCGGCAAGGGCGGGAGGGTTACCTGAAAAAGTTAGCTCTCCATCAGGGGCATTGCCGGTTAGGCTTGATGCTTTACTTCCATCATTTATTTTAGAGCCGTTAAAAAATTCGCTTGAAGATTTTAATAATAAAATTTCAGGGTTTTCATCAGAGAATGCCATTTTTTATGGCGTTGAATCAAGAACAAGCTGCCCCTTAAGGGTTACTCGCGATGCGGAAAGTTATGAGTCTTTAAGCCACCGGGGTCTTTATCCCTGCGGAGAAGGCGCCGGATATGCAGGGGGTATCACTTCTGCCGCCTGTGATGGAGTTGAGGTAGCAGATAAAATTATTCAAAAAATGATGTAAGGACTCTTATTTGGCATCTTCTTTAGAAAGCTTATCATAGGTGTTATTAAGTTTGTTATGGTAATCGCTAAGCTTTTTCCATTTTTTTTCTTGAGATTGGCTTTCTGCTAATTTTTTTTTCCATAAAGATAAGTCACTTTGCAAAGTCGTTTTTTGTTTTGAAAACTGAGCAATTCCATCTTTAAGCATAGAGTCGTCTTTTTGGTTTTGCCCTGACTCTTTGTTGAGCTGAAGGGAAACCTCTGAAATTTTATTTAAGTTAGCTTTTCTTTGTTCGATATTTGAAAGTAACTTTTTTTTGGTTTCTTCTAAAAGTAACAATTCAGCTTCTTCTTTTTTAATAAGGGCCGTTTCTTCAGTTTTTAATTTTTCAATCTCTTTTGACTTTTTACTGACAACGGTTTTGTTTTCATTGAGCTGAGATTGGCTACTTTGAAGTTCTAAGCGGTGTTTATCTAAATCAATAAGTTCAGACTCGATTTTACTTATATTGTCTTTAGCCGTTTGCGAGTTTTTTTGCCACAAAGTAAAATTTGATGTGGCGTTTTCAGAGTTTGATTTTAACTGTTTAAGTTGTTCTTGCCCATAAAGATCAAAGGGCGAAGCAAAAACTATAATAAAGGACATAAAGCTAAACAAAACTGATTTCATTACTCATTCTCCTTTGGGGGATTTACGGTGTTACCTGATTTGTCAGGGCATATGTTTTTAAGTGAAGATCTAAAGTATCCAATTTCATCTTTCCAAACCTCACCTTTAAATGTCCATTTGACCTGAACTTTTCCGGTTGAGTCTTTTTGGGGAACATAGCTAGAGGGGTCAATATTAAGCCCAGCCAGAACCGATCGCAACTGATCTCCGGCTCCCGCATAAATTTCGTATTGTAAAAGATCAAGCTGTTCAAATGATTTTAATAGATCAGCATGAGTTGCAATCATTCGATTTTTTAAAGCAAGTCCCGCAAGTTTTTTATGATAAATTTTTAACTGCTCAATCCGGTTAATTCCCTCAGCTCGCAGCTGTCTAAAAGGGTCTCTTGATTTTTTTAAAATATGATGATGAATGTTTACCCAATTCAGTTGATCCGCATATTTTTCGACGCTGTCTGAACCTTTGTTTAAAAGAGATTTCTTTTTTTCAAGTATTTGCTTTTCAGACTGAATTAAGGTCAGGGCAAAAGTGTTATAATTTGATAGCTCATCTTCGAGAGCATTGATTATTTTTTGTTCCCTAATAAAGTCGGCATCCCGTGTTAGCCAAGCAATCCAGGCCTTAGGGATTTGGTCTGCGCTTTCATTTTTTGATTTATTAAGTGCATTTTTAATTAAATCATAATACTGACTTTCGGACCAAGTATTTTTAATTTCAGAGGTTTTATCGATAAGGGGTTGATATCTTGTTTTTAAATCAATCGAAGTTTTAAGGGCATCACCATATTGACAAAGTCCCAAATAACCTACAGTGCGTGTTAAATAAGACTCGGGGATAAATTGATTTTTAAAAAAATCAGAATGTAGGCTATACATGTTACCAGAAGCTCCCTCATAATCGCCTTGTAAAATCTGAGCCCAGCCCATTTCGATCATGGCCGGAAGCCACTCAATTGAGTCTTGACTTAACTGAGTATAGTTTAACTTTGCTTTTTCGTAGTTTCCCTTCTGAAAGTAAAGTCGGGCTAAAAGCAAATAAGCATCGTTTTTAATGACTGATTCAGTAGAGTCAAAACCTTTTTCAATTAAAGGTTCAAGTGTTTCAATGGCTTGATCAACTTTACCCGATTTATAATAAAGAACGGAAAGTAACATTTGAGATTTTTTATACCATGGGCTGGCATCATTAATAGACAATAAATAATCAATAGATTGATCAAAGCGGCCTAAGCGACTTTGATTGTGAGAGTATAGGATTTTAAATACGTCTGAGTTTTCGGGCAAAGTGAAATCACTTTTTTTGGTCAAAAATTCAATTAAAGTTAAAGTTAGATCATCATCGTAAGGACGAATATTTTGTACGAGTCGTTCAAAATTAATTTTTGAGTACTCGGGAGCATTTAAAAGCTCAATAGACCAGCGCGTAAAATCTATATACAGACCAAGGCTGAGTGCGGCCTGGCTCATTTGATTTTTATAAAATAAAATTTTATTTTTTGGGGCTCCGCTCATAAGGTCCAGATATAATCCTAAGGACAATTCGGGACGCTTATTTAAATAAATTTCGGCCTGAAGCTCTTTAAATTCGGTTGGTGAAAGCTCTTTGAGTTCTGACTCCTTTGGGTCAATAGGCAAAATAGAGTTTGAAGTGAGTAAAGGTTTATAATTATTAATCTTTATCCCTTTGGTTACAGGATAACCTTCAAAGTTAATGGGTTTAAACTGGGTTGATTGGCTGGAAGCTGTTTTTTTTGAAAAATATTTTGCGTCAATCTGAGTAACTGATTTGAGTTTAAACTCAGGCGGTAGCATTTTTTCAATGTTAATTGCCTTAAGCTTTTGAAGTTTATTATCATCCCAAGTTTTATATTGAGCCGATTTATCAAGGGCTACACCTTTAGCAAAAAGGCTGCTTGATGATAAAAGAATAAATAAAATTCCGATAAGTAAATAGTACATTGTTTACACTCTTTCGTTAGTGAAAATAAGTTATTCCAAACAATAAGCTTGAATCATTAACGGACTCTGAGCCCAAAGGTAAAAAGGTATCAGATTTGTGCCGGTTTTGATTTGACCATTGGTTTTTAAGATCGATTCGAAGTGACCAGTTTTTAGAAAAGAATATATTTTGAGTTATGTCAAAATGGTAGCCCATAGAAGAATCCTGCGCGTTGCCGCCAGTTTGATGAAATATTTGATATGATTTTTGACCAACACCAAAGCTAAACTGCATGTCAAAATAAAGAATAGCTCGATCAAGAAAACTCATTTTCGCATATAGCGGAACCCAACTTACGCCAATAGACTGGTAGCCACTTGAAAGATTGTAATTAGGAAATTGACCTTGCGATTTAAAATACTGGGTAGATTTGCTATCAGAAGGGGCCAAGGTTTCAGAAGCGAGTTCGACCCCCCAGCGTTCACTAAAATAGTAACCTGTCGATAAGCGAGTAATTTGTGCCGTTATAAAGGGATCATTCATCAGGGTGCCCATACCAAGGCTTAAAAAAAAGCGATTCTCTTTTGGAAAAGTTCGATTTTGAACCACCGAAAAGTCAGTGTCCTTGGCTGACCAAAATTCTTTTTCAATAACGCCTAAATCAACCCGGTCTGAATCTTTTGATTGCGCATTTGCAGGCGTGAAAAAAGAAAGGGGACCTATCACTAAAGTCATTACTGAAAATACAAACAATTTATTCATACTTTTCTCCTATTGAGCATTTTTAAATAAAAAAGGATAAGTGACTACAACTTGAGTGCCGCCACTGGGAACAGGGAAATTCCATTTAAATATTTTTTGAGTCATGCAGTTTTCAATGGCTGCATTTTTTAAAGTAGACGAAACAATCCTTTGGCTTTCAACCTTGCCACTAGCGCCAATAATAAATCGAACCCCGACTTTTCCATATAAATTGGGGTTACCAGATAAGGCTCTTTCATAACAATAAAGAATTTCTCCTAAATGGCTTTTTATATATTGAGAGATAACTTCAGGGTCTAAGCCGCCTTCAATATCGGCTTCATCATCAAGAGCTTGAGCTGCCGATGTGCCGCCCGTTCCACTGGTTGCCGACGAAAGAGAGGCAAGCGCACGTCCATTGCCCCCCCCGCCGCCCTTGGAACCGTTACCAATAGTTCCAACACTCACCCCATTATAGGCTCCGGTTAAAGCCTGAGCTCCATCAATATTTTTAGTCGCAGTAACAGAGGCTAGGTTATCAGAAGGAGTGCCTATGGATGAATTAGAATAAATAACCACATTTTTTGAAACAGGCTTGTGGCCAGAAATTTTAGAAATCATACTCGCCAATCGAGATTTAGAATTTAAACCTGAAAATTGAATCTTCCCCTGGGGCTGTGCAATTTTACGATTCATTTGACTAGATTGGGCGGCGGCCTGAACGGGGCCCTGAGATTTCGAACTTCGAGACCTTTGAACTTTGGGTTTTTTTAATTTAACCTCAGTTTGAGCCATTTGAGGGGGAAGGCTTTCTAAGGCCACATCGGTAACGCTTTTGTCGTTAGGTAATATTAAAAACATAAAAATAGCCATAAATATTGAAAAAAATGTGATCCTTTGAACCATTTGCTCACTTTTATTAGGAGCTGATTTTGCGGCTAAAATTTCTTGGGTTAGGGTGCCATCAAAGGGAGTTAGCTTATAATAAATTTGGATATTTTGATTTGAGCTAAAAGATTGCCAGTGCCCTAATGGTGTTACATTGGGATAGGTATTTAAAAAATGATTTTTAGGCATGAGTTCAGAATGGTAACAGCGTCCATTTTCGTACTTTAAAACAAGAATACTGTCTTCAGGTCCGTTTGTATTATTAATATTCTGATGAGTCGATTTGTGACGACCCAGATCTTGATTATGATCCTCTTGACGACTAAGGCTAGCAGTATCAAACCATTTTAAATACATATTCAAAGGTTCAAATTCGATATTTGAGTCATGGTAAGAAAGAGAAAAAGGACCCTCAATTTTTTTCTCAATAAAGTCCAATGTGCCGCCAAGATTAAGCAAATACCACTGGCCATCTCTTTGCTCAATTCCGAGCCATACGGGCGTATCCAAATCGGGTAAATAAAAATCAACCTTTTTAGATGATCCTAATATGTGCAAAGATTTTTTAGGTGATACTCGCCACTTTTTTGCTCTTTGCCCGGGTGAATTATGTGTTACTATAAGCTGCATAAAATCTACCTCATCCACTCTTGAGATTTTCTTAACTTGGTATCAACTGATTTTTGAACATCGTATAATGGCATAAATTGTATTCCATTTTTTTGAACGAGGTAAGAGCCCTGGGGATTTCTTATTTGTCCTTGTAGGCTCATCTCGTCAAAATTTACTTCTTGCACTTTTTTTGATTTTTTTGCTTTTTTAGCCCATAAATCATTTTGAAACCCTATGAGGATAAATAATAAAGCAAATAATAATTTGTATTTAATTAATAAGCTCATGCTTTTAAACTCTCCTCTATTTAGGTTCTCCCGCAGGGACTTCAGATTTAGAATCGGTTGAATTTGATTTTACTTGAGTCTTTAAAAAATTAATTTTTTCTTTGAGCCAATTTTTTGCAGAATTCGCTGTACTTTGATCGAGTAATGATGACTTAAAAGCAGAGGAGTCAGTTTCGGCTAAAGCTTTTTTATAATGATTAAGGGCCTGGTCCTTATTTTGTACATAAACCTCGTACAGTCGGCCGAGCTGTAAGTAACTTGAAAAAGATTTTTCATTTATTTTATCAATTTCGGCTAATGCCTTATTTGTATCTAAAGACTTGGCATAGCATTCACTTAAAATAAGTTTTAGATTATCTTTAAGCGGGTGGCGGCGGCTTTGGTTATCAGAAATTTTATCTAACGAGTCAGCAAAGGCCAGTGATTTATAACAATTATTTTGTGCATAGCCTTCGAGCACATTAATTGAGGCCAGCTCATTTGTTTCAAGACCCATCAAATAGGATTTCAATAAATTTGAAAATCCTTTTGAATAAAGTTTATTTTTAAAATCAATGCGTCCTTTTTGATAAAAATAGGCAGCCAGTTTGTTTGAGTCTTGAGATTGAGAGATTTGAATAAGATACTGGGCCTTTATTAAATTATTTTGATTCAACTCATTTTGACTTAAAAGATAAGAGGTTAAGCCCGCAAGCGGGAGGCGTCCATCAAGATGATCAAGATAAAGGCTAGCTTGTGCACTCGATTGAGCTTGTGTGAGGCAGACCATCAATTGATAAATATCAGAGGAATCCTTACCATCACATGTTTTAACTGGCTTGGGAATAATCCAAATGTTTTCAGGAGAGTCTAAATCTTTTGGTAAAATAAATTCAAAAGAGTTAAGGGAGTTAGGATTAATGACGGGTAAGGGTGTAAAATCAGGTGTGTAGTCACTCCAAGTGTGTGACTCGATGGATATGGCATCCGAGGTCAAAGTCGTTTTTTTATTTTTATCAATTTCAGATTGAACTGATTTAAGTTGTTTTTGAATGGGTGCGGTTAACTCTTTTAGTTCAGTTTTTAGCTGCTTGGCCTGCTCAGAAGAACTAGGATTTTTAATTTCAAAAATCTCGAAGTAATTAATATAATCCCCAAGACAGCGCTCAATGCCATAGTAAGAGTTTAAAATAAGGGGAGAAGTTGGATTTGATTTTTCAAGCATTTTTATAACATCCCAGTAGGCTTTTTGAGTTTTTTCAAGACGCTCTGTTTTGATTGAAAGAACTAAATCAATACGATTCATATTTGATTTATATCCAACTTCGCGTAGTTCTTTTTCAAAAATTTTAGCCTGAAGCCATCGGGCTTTTGATCTAATTTCAGGAGGGTATTGTGAGGACATATATTTTTTCGATATCTCAAAAACTTTTTCGTATTTTTTTTGATCTAAAAGTTGCTCAGCCTTAGATAACACGATCTCACTGCTTAAAGGTTCGATACGAAGTTCTTGAATTTGATTTTCAATCCAAGCATTAAAAGCCGGATCTTTATAAATTAAAGAGAGTGACAATAAAAATTGAAATAGTTCAGAGCGTTGTTTGCTTTCTAATTGATTCATATTCGAAGTTAAAAAAGGTTTTAAGTCTTTAAAGGGCCGGCCTAAAACAGATTCAATTTCGATATGACTTTTTAGCATTTCAGATTTTTCATTTTGATTTTTGGTATGAAGTGCAACCCATTGCGAGGTTAGACTGGCTTCGGGCAAAGATCCCTCTGAAATAAAATGCTTAAACGCAAATTTTGCCAGCTCAAGTGATTTAGGGTGATCAGGGTAACTCTTAATAAAAGTAATTATATTTATAGAGGCCAGTCTAAAAAACTTATGGTCGGTTGCTTTTTTTATTGCATACAAAAGGGTGTCTTGTTTTTTGGAAGCTTCTAAAAATTCTGATTCTGCAGCTAATTTTATGAAGTTATATAATTCGGGTTTTATTTTCGAAAGTTCTGTTGATTTTGATAAATTGAGTTCTGTATTTTTAAAGCTAACTTGTTCAAACAGTTTCTTTAATTCTAATTGGCGAGCAGGCAATGCTGAATTATCAATGGCAAATTTTAGCTCATCTCGAAGGGTTGAAAAATTTTCGGATTTATTTAGGTAATCAAAATATAGATCTTCGATAGTTTCTTTATTTGAAACAGCCCTTTTGTTTTTAATAGGAGCCATTAAAATTTCAAGCTCCTTAGAGCATTCATCTAACTTATTAAGCTGAAGCAGGGTTGCAACTTTTTTAATTTTTAAATTATTTACGGCTTCATGAGTGGGGTATTGCTCCGAAAATTGATCAATTAATTTAATTAAAAAGGGTTGCTCATCGGGTGACTGACTGGCCAAAATCGTTTGACTATCAATTGCGGCTAATAATGATTTTTGGCCAGGATAGTTTTTATGAGAATCATAGTATGTCTGGGCTGCTTGTTTAAACTTTTTTGATTCGAAATAAAAATCACCTAATAAAAGTTCAAAGTCCTTCTTTTTTTCTGTTAGCAGGGCACTTTGAATAGCGTTTTTAATTAATCCTTCTAAACGAGTGCTCGATTTTTTGTCTGAATTATTTTTTTTAAATTGAGCCCATTCGGTTTTAATCAGTTGAGCGTGAAGATGGGGAAGATCAATTTCGCAGAAGCTGGTTTGAATTTTATTTTTAATACAAGTTTTAGATGATTTAGATAGGTATTCTCCGGCATCATCCCAGTTTTTTTGTTCAAGGCTTAAAGAGACAAGTTTATTAAGAATATTAACCTGAGTGGCACGATCAAGTTTTAATTCTAATATGTCCTCATAAAGGCTTTGAGCCTTTTGGTATTTTGAATGTCGAATATAAAGATCTCCCAAGCGAGTCAGGGATAAAATTAAATCTTCTTGGTTTTTAATAAATTCAGAAAAAAATGGAATTGGTTTTTTATCAGGTCCTGCCTCATAATAAAATAAAACTGAATCCTTTAAAGCCTCTTCTTTTAAAGAAAATCCATTTGATTGGGACTGTGAATTTTTAATAACTAATTTAAGTTGTTCTAGGGCCTGTTCATTATTATGTAGATTGTACATGACCCAAGCTTTTTTATACTGAGAGTACCAATAGTTAGCTGAGTTTTTATGGCTTTCCATTTTTAAAAGAGTATTTAAAGACTGATCAAATCTTGCATTTTGGTAAAAATGTTCAGCGATCGAAATTAAGGCATCCGGAACAATCGAGGATCGGGGATAATTTAAAATAACCTTTTCATAAAACTTGACAGAGCTTTTATGATCTCCCATTTGGTCTAAATTAAAGGCATAGCCAAATAAGGCCCGATCAGCTAAGGGATGTTTTGCAAAGCTAGTAAATACGATTTTATAACTTTTATTGGCTTCGGATAAATGATTAATTGATTTTTGATTTTTAATTTCACTTGGGATAATAGTCAAAGGAGCCTCAGAATCAATTTTTTGAAACTCAAAAAAACGGGCTGATTTAGCGCGTCTCATATACAGTTCAGCTCGTCTTAGCCATAAATCAGGTTCTTGCGGAGAACCTTTAGATTTTTTTAATATTGATTCTAAGGATTTTATCGCATTTTCTTCGCTTTTAGTTATAAGTGACTCGGTAACAGCTTCAATTTTTTGATTTTTATTATCATCATTATTTGTTGAAGGCGCAAATTGATTTAAATTATCTAAATATTTAGTTTTGGCATAGGTTACGCTGTTAAAAAGCGAGGCAGAAAATAAAAAAATATAAATATAATAAAAATTCCGTTTTTTATTAATCATGGCAGTTAGTTACCTGCTAGCGTAGCTAGTTTTACTTTCGGAAATCCAGCCTGTGAGGCCGTGTACATGACCTTTTGGATACTTTTATAGCTTTGGTTTCGGTCAGCTTGAAATAAAATTTCACCTTTAATAACCGAAGCGTCTTGGGTATTTTTTTCTTTAAGTTGTACCAGCGCCTCATAAAGGCGATTTATTTTTAGCCCCGATTGTTGATCAAGGCTGGTTCCACCTGTGGTTGTGTCTAGACTTAAAACAAGCTGGTTATCTAATTTAAGCTCTTTGGAATTTAAAATTATTTGTAGTCTTTTTTCGGGAGCTTTTGTTTCGGTTGATGAAGGGAGTTTAACGGCAGGATCAGGATCAAGTGAAAACTCACTTGTTGCAAAGTTTTGAAGTAAAAAGACTAATAAAATAGTAAACATATCAGTCATTGAAGTAACATTAAGACCAAAAGTTTTTTGTTGTGGCAAATAGCTTATCTTTTTTCGCTTATACATAGTTTTGTTACCCTTCTAAAATGTTAGCAAATGTGACTTCAGGAAACATAAATGTGGTTTCTTTTTGCTCATCAGTTGTGGGTTCGTTAAAAATAAATTTTAAATCTTTTGATTTTCGGGCCATATCGATTGAATAAATAATATCTTGATAGCTCACTTCGGATGAGGGATGTAAATTAATTTCAAACACCTGAGGATAGAGCTCTTTAATTTTTGATAGTTCAGAATTAAGAGCTAGAAAATCTAATTTTTTTTCGGCACTTAAAGGAACAGTTACCTTTTCCGCTTGGCCATTATTTAAGACCTGAATTTGAAATCCATCTTGATAGTCTATATACAATTCAACCTCGGGAAGGTTCGGATTTTTTTGATTTTCAATAATTGCGGCTTGAACGGCCTGAGGTAAATCCGTTTCAATGATACTCACTTGAAAAAAGGCAGATGATAAAAGTAAAACGGGCACAAGTTTAACCATGACCGAAAGTAAAGGAGCTAAATCTAATTCAAATTGACTATCTTTGCTTACTCTTGATTGATAGTTGCTTCGCCTTTTCATTTTATAACCTCTCGGATAATTTTTTATCAAAAATACAATTAAGATGCTTTTTTATCTGCCGAAGGGGGCGGGGGCGCTTTATGAGAAGGCGATTTTGAAGTCGTTCCCGAATTATGAAATGCATTTTCAAATGATGTTAATTGTTCAGTTAGCTTTCCTGTTTTTTCTTGGATTTTTTCGATAATTTCATTTTGTTTTGAAACTAAAAATGAATAGGCAATCATAAGTGGAATAGCTACAACCAGACCTAAAGCCGTTGTATACATAGACACAGATACACCATTTGCTAATAGGGTTTGTTTTTGCGCGGGGTCAGCCTGAGCAACCGCAGCAAAAGATAAAATCAATCCATGAATGGTTCCAAGTAACCCTAAAAGAGTTGCCACGTTAGCTGCCATTGATAAATGATGAAGTCCTTTTGTTACCAAAGGGATCGTCTCTGATAAGGCGATATCTTGAGCCTGAAAAATACTATCTTCACTTTGATCTGATTTTTCGAGAATGGTTTTGTAGGCCTGAGCCAAGGGCTTTTCTTTTAAGTCGTGGCATAAGACTAAGGCTTCTTCATATTTATTTTGAGACACAAGAGATTGCACTTTTGTAGCAAACTGATTTGAATTAAGTGCATATTTAAAATAGAGAGAATAAAATCGCTCAATCATTAAAGCCAGAGACCCTAGTCCAACAGCAATAATCACCCAACCCACAACACCACTGTCATTAACAAACTTAATTAACTGCATCATATT
>DYOP01000004.1:27959-60779 GCA_020720425.1 Bdellovibrio sp.
CATAGTCTTCGGAGGCAAAAGTAAGAATGTAATGCTTTCTCGACTTAAACTGGACTTTGTGTGGTAAAAATTCAGAATACGAAATAATGCCATTTTTAACAAACGAGGCTTGCTCAGAATTGTTAGATGTTACTAATAAGGTGGCTTGTTGGTTTAAGCGAATATAAGAGTTTGAAATTGATAAAAGGGCTCCGCCAGCCGACAGGCTAATCACATGGCCATGGTGGGCATGGGGGCCTTGAGTTAAGTAACATTTAAAATTAACCTCATATCGAGGATGTACCCTCATATAGGCACCCTGGGTTTGGGGCGTTACCTTTTTAAAATTATCGATATAAAATAATCGAGTCCACACACCTAAATCAGAACTCCAAAGATAATCATGATCATGCAAAAGTTTATTTTGTTTTTTATTTATTATTTGATCGGGTGTAAAGGGCCCTTCAGGTTGATTATCATTTAAAATATACCATTGGTTTTGAACCTCTGATTGAATCCTGTTTTCGGTTTCCATTTTCATAAAAAAAATCTCCTTGTTAATAATAATTAGTTAGTAAAGGGGTCTTTGGGTTGATAAGAAATTTTAATTATCCCGCCCTCTCCGATAAGACGAGCGCTGCTGCCATGAAGGGTTACTGTTAAAGCCGAGCTTTCAAAGGTAAACCCATCAACGGAGTCTTCATTTATAGCCTGCTTATCAATATACACTTTTAATGTGTCATCAGCAGGGGCTTTGGTTAATAAGTAAGAGGTAACAGGGGGTCTTTTTTCGATAATTGTATCAGCAATAAATTCGAGAGAGTCACCAAAATCAGAACATAAAGAGCTATTTACTCCGCCAGTTAGGTTAACAAGCTCATGGTAACGTTTTGCAATTTTTCTTCCGGTATAAGAAGTGTTTAAATCAGCGCGGCATGCCTCATCGAGTATTGAAATTGAGAACACGCTAAAATTATTTTCACCTGCGTAAGAATTTAAAAAATCCCGATAAAATTGGGGCGTAATAAGAGAAGGGTCTGCGTACTGACCATCTTTGCTGTAAGAGGCATTATGTGAAAAATCATCTTCATCGCTTACAATAATTATGGCTAAATAGGCATCAGGGCGTCTAAAAATTTGATTTTCAGCGTTGTTTAAAACGCTTTCAATGCTCTGAAACGCTCTTTCGTCGCCGCTTCCATTGATTCCGACTTGAATTGTTTCAATAAACTGTTCTTCAATGTTTTGAGTCTGAGGAGTAAAAAAAGATTCATTATCGGGAGTTTTTATAAGCAGGCTTTTGTAGGCTAAGCTTTGGTTAAATCTTTCGCGATAGGCATCGGTTGTAGTAACTGCAATTCGATAGTCATATTTTTTTTGAGTAAAGTTAGTAATAAAACTTGAAAAATTATTTGCTAAATTTGTTTGTGAAGTTTCCATAGATCCCGAATTATCAACAACCCACAAAACATCAATTTTTTGAGGGGCTTCGATCAGAAGAGGGGATACGGTAAAAAGCTCCTCACTGCTTGCTAAATTAAATGAGGGATCTGCTTTTTGACAACTTCCCACAGCCAGGCCTAGAGTTATCAACAGGCTAGATCGAAGAATTAAGTTTTGAGTAAGCATAAAATAATACCTCCTTGTGTGACTCAATTAGTTTACGTGTAAAATCCAAAACCAGCGAAATTTGAATTAACCTATTTATTTTAATAGCTTTATTTATTGTTCATGGGCCTCAAATCAAATCTATTTAGTCGAGAGAGAAAAATTGACCCTTTTCATTTTTTATTTAATTTTTTATATATAATCCGTAGATTGTTTTTTGAAATATCAAACTCAGAATCAAATTAATTTATTAATTTATGTCTCATTTTGCCAAAACTTTTAACACTTTCGTGCTGTGTGGGGAGGGTATAGGGGGTAGCCTTATAGAAATCCTAAAAAACCACTCAAGTCCTATTAATTAATTTTTATTTGGTTTTCATCTTGTTTTCATTTAATATGAGCTGGCATACATTAAACACAACGGAGGCACACAGTATGAATCAAAACAGACGTGAATTTTTTAAAAAAGTTATTATTGGTGCGGGTTCAGTGGCAGCAGCAGCCGCTTTACCTGAAACTGTTATAGCTCAAGGCCGAAGAGGAAAAGAGGCCGCCGTAGCTGGGGGTAGTGATTTACCATTAGTAACACCTGGTCAAGGTATGGCTGCCAGTGTAAATTATCAGCATAAGGGTTCTGACATTAAAGATGCTAAATTAAAAACTGACAGACAGGGTGTTAAATTTACAGACCAAAAGTGTGCAAACTGCATGCTTTATACAAAACACGCAATGCAAGGGAGCGAAGAAGTGGGTAAATGCCAACTATTTGCTAATCAGCTCGTTAAATCTACTGGCTGGTGTACTTCTTGGGCTAAAAAAGCCTAAAACATATATCGTCTAAAGGCGATTCCAGATAAAATTCCTAGGGCGCTCATTGTTGTTAAAAGCGATGAGCCGCCATAGCTAAATAGGGGAAGTGGCACCCCAACAATTGGTAACAGGCCAATAACCATGCTAATATTAATAAACACATGCCAAAATAAATAAGCCAGTACGCCAACAGCCAAGAGAGCCGAACTTTTATCGGTGGCCGTAGCAGCAATTCTAAGCCCTAATGTGAAAATAATAAAAAATACACTGATTACACCGAGGCTGCCCACAAAGCCATGTTCTTCACTTAATACGCTAAAAATAAAATCGGTATGTCTTTCAGGTAAAAACTCAAACTTAGCTTGGGTCCCATTTTGAAATCCTTTACCTAAGATTTGCCCTGAGCCAATCGCAATTTTCGATTGAATCGAATTATAACCCGATCCTTTTGGGTCTTTTCCGGGCGAAATAAAAGTATAAACTCTTTGTTTTTGATAATCATGTAGCACAAACTGCCAAGCCATAGGGATTGCCACAAGGGCAAGGGTAATTGTGGCGATAAGTAATGAGGTTCTAATCCCAACAAATAATAAAAGGGTGCCGCTAATTAAAAGTAAAAGCATAGCCGTACCTAAGTCGGGCTGTTCAACAACTAAAATAAAGGGCAGTCCAATAATAATTAAAGGCCAAAGTAAAGACTTAAAACTGAGTCCACGAGGGTCAATCGGGAGATGCGATAAAACTCGAGCTAAAATAAAAATTAAAGCTAGCTTCATTGTTTCTGAGGGTTGGTAACTAAAAAAGCCAAGGTTAATCCACCGTTGAGCACCCAGTGCGACCTTGCCGAAAAAGGTAACATATAAAATAGCTACTAAGTTAAGGCCATAAAGCACATAGGCAAAGCGAGTTGGCCAGCGAGGCCCTGTAAATGTAAAAGTAAAAAATAAAATCCAACCTACAAGATAAAAAGATGATTGTTTTATAAATAAATCAGCGACTTCCTCTGAAGAGGCTCCGTGGGTTGCACTATAAAGATTAATAAGCGATATGATGGTTAAAGCAATCAGTGTATAAATCAGAGGCCACTCTAATTTTTTAAAAAGGTGACGTCGCTCGCTTGAGTCAAGATTAGTTACTAGGGGCATAGGAGTCCTTTTTATTACTCACCTTCGGAGGGAGGGGTTGGTGCATATAGGGGTTGAGGTATTTTTACATTCATTTCGGGATGATATTTTTCAAAATATTTTTTCATGATAGCCCTGACAATGGGGCCAGCCCCACTTGATCCATGGCAAGAGTGCTCAGCGATAACGGCAACCGCAATTTCGGGCTTATCAGCAGGAGCATAGCCAATAAACCATCCATGGTGGCGTAAATGAAGAGGTCGATTTTCGCATTTTAAAAAAAGCTCTGAGGCCGAAAAGCCTCTGACTTGAGCGGTCCCTGTTTTTCCGGCAATCTCAACCCCATCAAGTCTAACTGTGTTTCGGGCCGTGCCCCGTGTCCCATTTACAACCCGCCTGAGTCCTTCTTTTACGGCTGCATAATTGTGAGGATCTATAAGAGGAGGTTCTCCATTGACGGGTTCTGAAAGATGACGAACCACTTGCGGCGGATACTCGGTTACCACTTGGCCCTCTTGATTTAATATTTTTTTAATTAGAAAAGGTTTAACCACTCGTCCCTCGCTTCCAATAGCTAAATAAGCAACGGCCATTTGTAAGGGGGTCGTTTCGATAAAGCCCTGGCCAATAGCTACACTTAAGTTTTCTCCGGGGTGCCAATCTTCGTTTCGATTTTTCTTTTTCCATGCCGATGAGGGCATAAGCCCGGGGGCCTCGCGAGATAGCTCAATCCCTGTTTTTGAGCCAATTCCCATGGCTGAAATATATTTGTGCATTTTATCAACACCTAACGAAATGCCTAGTTTATAAAAAAAGACATTTGATGATCTTTCAAGGGCTTCTAAAATAGTAATGTTACCAAAGCCCGATTTTAAATGATCATGAAAAAAGCGGTTACCAAAAGGCAGAGCTCCGGGGCAATAAACAACCGATTGGGGTGAAATCACTTTTTCTTGAAGGGCCGAAAGGGCAACTAAGGGTTTAAAGGTTGAGCCCGGAGAAAAATAATCTTGAATGAGTTTATTTCTAAGGGGCCGATGGGGATCGTTAATAAGGTTTTTCCAGGTATCAGAGGGGACCCCACCTAAAAAATCATTGGGGTTAAAGCTGGGGGTTGAGACAAGGGCTAAGGTTTCGCCATTGGCACCTAATACGACTGCGCCACCAATTCTTTGATTTTCGGTAAATGCGTCCCATGCTGCTTTTTGAAGATCAAGATCTATGGTTAAAACAACGCTTTTTCCGGGAGTTCCTTTTTGAGCTTTAATATAGCTACCAAAAATTTGTTGGGACTCTTTTGAAGAAAGGCTTGATTCAGATGCGATTTCTCGTCCAAAGGCATCGACTTGGCTTAGTCTAACCCCATTTTCACCGTGAAGCTGTTCCTCGATTAGCTCTTCTAGGCCAAATTTACCAACGGTATCGCCTTGTTCAAAATTAATGGAAGGGTAAAGTTTTTTATAAAGTGGTAGCTGCCTTTCTGAAATCTCGCCCACATATCCAAAAATTTGGGCGCCATTTTGATTGAGTAAATAATTTCGGGTCACAGTTTCTCTGATGTCAAGGCCCGCAATTGTAAGCCTTGCACGCTTGAGACGAAAAACTTCTTCGAGCGACAGATTGTCTTTCAGCTTAACGGGTTTAAAGCGACCTATTTGCTTTCTGATTTTTTTTACTTTTAAATTTAATTTATCAGGAGTTGTTCCAATCAAAGGGGCAATTGTATTAATGGTTTGATCCCAGTCAGTTATAAATTGAGATTGCAAATAGGCTTCATATCCCAGGCGATTTTCAACGATAGCTCGCCCTTCTTTATCGAGCATAAGGCCCCTTGGGGCTTGAATTTTGATTTGCTTTAAATGGTTTCGCTCAGAGAACTCGCGCAGGATTGGACCTTGGTAAATTTGTAAAAACCAGATTCGTAAAAGTAAGGTTAGAAAGGTAACAAATAATCCGCCATAAAAAATGCGAAATCGTGGTAGCAGTGTTTTAACTTCTTCGGGATTATTTAAGATTTCATTCATAGATTATTTCCCCCCAGGTCGGAAAGGGAAAGCGAGCCGTGATAAACTCTAAAACTCTTCGCAACACAGGATAAGTGGCTACCGAAAGTACAACGGTAAGAGCAAGGTCTGATAGCGATAATTGAAAGGGTTGCTGATACCAGTAAGAATAAAAAATTTCTTGAGATATATAAAAAACCAAATGAAAGGCGGCTAAAATAAAAATTAAACTTTTTTTGCGAACTAAAAAAGTATTTGAGCGAATTAGAGTTAAGGCGGTATAAACAAGAGCTCCTAAAAATAGCCAGTAACCATAGCCTAAAGCAGAAAAGGGGGCGACCCATATCCATACAAAAAAATGGGGTCCGCGGTAGGGCTTATGTAATAAAAAACTAATGGCTATAACGCTATTAAGGGCGAGTTGCGGGGCAGAGAGCTGGCCAAATAAAAAAGGCCAAACCGTGGCTTCGATAGTTAAAAGAAAAATGGAACAAAGGCTCCAAAAAAAATAAAAAAGAACCCACTTATAAAGCGCCATTAGGCTCCTCGCCTGTTTGTGACCAAAAAGAGTGGTCTTGGTCTGAGTTAGATAGAGAAATAAAAACTTCTTCTAGCTGATTAGGCTCAAATTTAAGTTCAATAATAACTTTGGGGAGCCCCGTTTCGGTATCGGTTTCAATTGATTTTACAGAGCCAATTTTTATCCCCTTAGGAAATACATTATCAAGGCCGCTTGAGACTAAATTATCATTGGGCAAAAGGTCTGTTACCTGAATAAATGATTTAAAAATAGCTTGATTATTTCCGATGCCCTCAATGATACCCTTGGCGCGAGTTCTTTCGACGAGAGCATCTATAACCGAAAATCGATCTGATAAAATTAAAACTTGGGCGTGATCATTAAGCGTTCTTATGATCGAGCCAACAATTGTCGTATTAGACAATACTGCTTGCCCAAGCTTTACGCCTTGCTTAGATCCTTTGTTAATCCAAAACGATGTATGTGTCGGGCCACCCGCGTTTAATGAAATAATCTGAGCAGCTAAAAGGCTTAAAGGGCTTTGGCTTTGAAGGGATAATAATTTTTTAAGTCGATTGTTTTCAAGATAAAGATCATTCATTTGGGATTGCATGAGTTTAAGCTCTGCGTTTTCTTTGGCCAAAATAATATTTTTATTTTTTGTATCAATAAGATCAAAATAAAAAGTAAAAAATTTGGATGTGCTAGAAAATAAAAAATAAATTGCGTTTTGAGAGTTGGCTACCAAGTAACTGATGGGTTTATCAAACCATTGATCATAAGGGGGTCGCTCTTGAGTTTTAATGGCAGCAAGAGGGAGAGTTACCCAGAGTAAAATTTGTATGATTTTTTTAAAATTAATATTCAGCCAGTTCAAAAAGCCCCCTCTTTGATAAACTCATATTTTAAACGCTGACTTTAAAAAAATTCAAAACATTTTTTCTTGCTTAATAAAGGGACTCGGGTTGAGATAGATAGGCCAACTTTTAAAGCGGTTATGAAAAGGGGTTAAGAAGTGAAAAAAACATTATTTGAAGAATTAAAAAAAGATCTAAGCCTAAGGCAGCTTTCGTTTAAGCAAGTCGCAGCTTTTATTATACTAGTCATGATTGTTATGGTTTTTGTATTTTTTGGGTATTCCTCAAAAAACAGTATAGGTATGGGTTCTGCGGCTGAAGTTAATGGAGTTATTTTGTCTCAGGCTGATTACCAAAGAGAGTACGCTCGCTTAGAGCAAATGTATTCGTCTGTTTTTAAATCGCTCGGCAACTCGATGGGCCAACAGGGATTTTTAAAATCTCAGGCTATGGAGAGTTTAATCAGCCAAGAACTTAATTTTCAGGCCTCGGTAGATTTAGGGGTCAGAGTCAGTGATGCCGAGATTTTAGAATCAATCACGCAAGAAGTGGATGCATTTAAAGACGCAGGGCGCTTTCAAAGAGAGCGTTATGAAGCTGTTTTAAAAGCCAATCATTGGAGTCCTGCGGAGTTTGAAAAGCAAGTCAGAAAAGAAAAATCAGTTCAGCATATGCGAAGACTGTTTGAGTACGGCATGGGCCCAAGTCAACTGCAGCTAGCTCAAGAGCAGTTGATGGCTTCGGTTCAAAAAAATATTGGTTACCTAAGCTGGAATACAGATGAGTATGCTCAAATGCGAAATTTGGCTGATTCGGTTGTAAATGCAGAACTACAAAAACCCGAATTTAAGACCCGCGTTGAGGCCGAATTTGATGCTCGAAAAGCAAGCTTAATGCAGCCAGAAAAAGTAAAAGCCCGTCATATTTTAATTAAAATTAACCCCGAAGACCCAGGCTCAGAAAAAAATGCTAAAATAAAGATCGAGGATGTAAAAAAGCAACTGGGTGAAAAGCAAGATTTTGTAAAACTAGCAAAAAAATACTCCGAAGATATGGGGACTAAAGATAAAGGCGGGGATTTAGGTTATTTTTCTAAAGGGCAAATGGTACCTGAGTTTGAAAAATCAGCATTTGAACTTAATAAAGGTGAGATGAGTGAAATTATTAAAACTCAGTATGGCTACCATATTCTTCAGGTAACCGATAAGCAGGGGGCCATTAGCCCTAACTTTTCGGAATGGGAAAAGAAAATTGCCAAAGATCTCGTGGTTAAAGACGAATACGAAAAAAACATTAAAGAACTCGAAGATCTGCTCGTTGCCAAACAGGGCGATCAGGCCGAGGCTCTTTTATCAAAATGGGGCTTTAACAAATGGACAGAGACAGGTTTGTTTTCTCTAGCTGACAAACAGGCGGGCCAAATTAAAAGTGAGTATATAAAACAAGCGGCCTGGGGACTGACGGTTAATCAAAAATGGCCTCAAAAACTATATCGCGAAGAAAACCGAATTTATGTTTTAAAATTCTTAGAAGAAAAACAAATAACCCCTGCCGTTACTCAGTCAGAACTCAAAGCTCAATTGACCCAAACTCAAGCGGGGGCTGTGAGTTCGGTTTTTGTTAAAGAGCTTCAAAACGATTCGGAGATTCAAAAAAATAGCGCTTTATTGGGAAGCCCACTTTAAAAAGGTATTTAGTCTTGGATAATAATGAGGTTACCATTTCATCGCAAACAGTGGCTGTTTTTTGTATTAGCGAGCAGCATGATCTTTATTCTTTGAGTTTGTCTTTTCGCGGGGTGCCTGACCAAGCAACGGGTATGGTTATTAACTTATCCGTGGTTGAGTATTGGTTAAAGCAAATAAAAATTTTAACTGAGAGTCGGGGATTTGATACTCTTAAAAAACTATTTGAAACTATACAAGATTATTTGATAGGCCAAGCCAAAGGCTACTCCTGCCAAATTGAAAGTATCGAAATTGGTCAGCCCTTTACGCAGGTGTACTTTAAATACAAGCAAGATAAGATATTCGTAACCTTAGTTAAAAACATGAGATATCAAAATCAATTTGGCCTTGCTAAGGTTGGGTTTGACTACGAATCGTATAATAAAATTCCTGACCGAGAGCGCAGGCAAGATGTTTGGATGCTATCTATGGCTGAGAATGCCGCCCTTGCTCTTAAAGGCAGGTTTCCGCTTGCTCTTTTTTGTGAATTCAAGGACCTTGTCACGGGTCAACTGATTCGATTTGAAAGGTAACCACATGAGTAAAAAAGATATTTTTGGCGATGAAATTGTAGAAAATAATAAAACAACTTTTGAAGAGTTTTTACAGAAATCATCTGATTTAAAAAGTCATAAAATGGGCCAAAGGGTAAATGGAAAAATTTTATCAATTTCAAAAGACACGGTGCTGGTTGATATCGGCTCACATGTTGATGGTGTGATGTCAAAATTAGAAATTATAAAAGACACGGGAGAATTGCTATTTGAGGTGGGTCAGAGCATTGATTGTGTTATAAAAAAAATTTCTCCCGATTCAATTTTACTCAGGTATGAGGGGAGTAAAATTGGTTTTTCAGAAGATGCCGATTTAGAAGATGCCTTTGATTACGAAACTCCTATTGAGGGTAAAGTTTTAGAAGAGGTCAAAGGAGGCTTTCGAGTTATGTTACCCGGAAGTGTTAAAGCGTTTTGCCCTGTCAGTCAGATAGATTTTCGGGTCACTGAGCCCAAAGATTACATTGGGCAAAAATTTGAGTTTATTATTATCCAGTACGCCCAAGGGGGGCGCAATGTGGTTGTCAGTCGCCGCAGAGCTTTGGACGCTCAAAAAGTTCAAATTGAATCTGAATTTTTAAAACAAACTAAGCCAGAGCAGTTACTTGGCGCTGAAGTGATAAGGCTTGAAAAATTTGGCGCCTTTGTAAAGCTTGAAGATTGGGGCCTCGAGGGCCTTATTCCTTTATCAGAACTTGCATGGAATCGGATCCGTCACCCTGATGAAGTGGTGCAAATCGGAGCTAAAATTCAGGTGATGTTTTTAGGCTCTCAAGAAGATGACAGCGGGCGCTTAAAATTAAGTTTTTCTCTTAAAAAAGCGGGTGCTGATGGAGACCCCTGGGCTATGGCCTCTCTTAAGTTTGCGGTAGGCACGGTTATTTTAGGAACAGTAGAAAAAAAAGAAGCCTTTGGTTTATTTGTTTCCCTTCAGCCCCAAGGGGGGGTAACCGGGTTACTTCCCAAATCAATGTGGAAAGATAGCCTCGAATTCAAAGATTTTGAAAATAAAAAACGAGGCGATCCACTCACAGTTGTTATTAAAGAAATCAATTACGAAGCCAAAAAAATTCTTTTAGGTATTCCTGGCGATCAAGATGAGCCTGTTTACCAAGAAGGACTAAAGTCTAAAAGCCTGGGCACTTTTGCAGATTTATTTAATAAAAATAATTCTAAAAAAAAGTAAGCTATTTTTTGCTTGGTCCTTTTTTGGGCGCTTAAAGAAAAGTTTGTTGGTAACCTGCCAGCCTAAAGCCTGCTCCGCACAGATGGTTTTACAGATAAAAATAAAAACGCCGTGACTGCTTTAGGTATAAAACAGAAAATAAAAGTGGATGAGATTATTTTTATTGTTGTTATTTTTTGTACTTAATGCGCCATTTATGCCCGTGTTATTATTGGCCCAATCTAATAAGCTTGCAGAGGCAGGCACAGGTCATTTTATAGACCACTTTGAGGCGGCCCAAAAATATTTAAATATTATTAAAGCCAATTATAATAAAAAAGATATTTCCAACTCGGCTTCGTTATTAAAGGCTCATCTAAAAAAATACCCAGTCAGCGCCTTTCTTTTGGGGGTTTCTGAAAAGCAGCTCATTGAGTACGAAAATATAGGCTATGAGTCTGAGCTACAAGCTATAGTAAAAAGAGCTCAGCATGCCGCTCAGTACAGAGATATTAAAAAAGAGTTTGATGAATACCAAGCTATTTCGCAAAAACTGGGTTTAAATGATGAAAAATTAAAATCAAATCTGAAGTCCGTCTTTGCCCCGCTATCACAAAAAGGGCGACAAGCTTTACAGCAAGAAAGCAAAAATTGCCAACCTGAAGTTGATATAAGTAAAAGTCTTGGCCCCCCAAGAAATCAAGATTCAGTGGGTTGGTGTGCCTCGTTTGCTGAAGCTGATTTAGTCAGCCATAAATTAGGAAAAAAAATATCAGCCGCTGATTTAGCGATAAACTATGGCTTAAAAAACAATAGAAAGGTTTTAGCTAGTGATAAAGAAATCAAGGCTGCTCAAGCCATGGGGATAAAAGACTTACTTAGAAATGGCGTATTTCTAACTGAAAACCTTTATGAGGTTACGCTTGAAGCCAAAGGAGGCGTTTGCTTAGAAAAAGATTTTTCAAGTGAAGATAATTATGGAGGAGAGATCTTAGAAAATTATATAAAAATCAAAAAACAAAAATCGAGTTTTTTTAAATCCCCAGGCACTTGCCTTGCTACTTTAAACAAAATCTCACCCAATGTTACCAAAGCCCAAGCTGTGGATTTTTTAGAAAAAGCGACAACAGAAGAAGCCGTTAGCTATCTCAATCAAATCAGTTGTAAAAAAAGATATAAGCCCGATCAAAAACTTATATCAAGAGCCTTTCCAGACTTTGCCAGCTTAGAAAATACCAACACCTATTTTAAATATATTAATGAAAATTTAAGCAAAAAAAATCCAACTATTATTGGCTATAACGCGGCCAGATTGCAAAACATCAATACTGAAGATTCAGAAAGGCACGCCTCTGTTATCGTCGGTAGAAGGTTTAATAAAGATGCCCAAAACTGCGAATACTTAATCAGAAATAGCTGGGGTAGCTCATGTGCTATGTACGACCCAGTGCTTGATTGTAAAGATGGTCATATTTGGGTGCCTAAAGAGATATTAACGCGCGATGAAGTGGGGATTAAATATTTTGAATAAATTAAATATCCTTAACAAGCTGAGTAACCCTAGCGATACAAGTGACTTGAGTCATTTGATTGTTTCCAATGTTTGCTACGATTTTGAAAATTTTAAAAGCAATTTTAATTCTAGTAACCCCATGATCTTGAGTAAATTTATTGGGACTTGCGGCGCTTTTAAAACATTCAAATCCACTCACTTTAAAATTTTCAGCAAGTCCACTGGCTTTAGCAACCAATGTGGATACGGTAACACAACTTATTTGATACGTTTTAATCGAAAATTATTATTTATTATTTTTAGTTTATTTTTTATTTCTCGATTTTTGTTTGCTCAAGATCGGGTTGATAAAAACAAATGGCAGTGTGACCCAAATGCTAAAATCAAATGGCTTGAAAAAAGTAAAACATACACTCAGCCAGCTGGATTTTGTGTTAATCAAAATAAAAATATTTTTTTGGCTATTCAATGTCAAAATCAAAACTGCCCTGAGATTGAAAATCCAATGGTCTTTACATTTAAAGAGCTCAGCTCGCCCGTAGGTAACCCCAGTTTTAAGTTATGTCGCAATTTAGGCGGCCACCCACGGCTGGTTACTTATATTAGTCAAAAACTCAATATTAATACCTATTCTGATCAATGCCTATGGCCATCGGGGGCTTTTACAAGTACCGATTATTTGATTAAAAAAAATATAATTAGGTAGCTCCCATGCATGCATAAACCTTTGTTAGCGAATGAATATTTTACCTGTATCCCAATTCCCTTTTAATTTACATATGGGCATTGTATAAGAAGGGCCTAAATTTTATTTAGGAGGTTCTTATGCACGGCCAGCTTTCAAAGTCACTTGTGCCCCCTTCTCAGGTTTTGTCAATTTTTAGGCGGGTCACTTTTGTTGCTCTTTTGGGATTGTACTCATTTCCCTCAGAGGCGAGTTTTAAGTTTTTAGAAGAGCATAATATCTCAGAGCGAATCGACGAAGAAGTTGCGAAGCTTAAAATTGGAGGCAGCGTTGACCTGGTTGATGCTGATATTTTTGACGGAGTTGGGATTGCATTAAAGTATAGGGCTCAATCAGAACCTTCTTATACAAATGGTTACTATACGCGGTTTGATCACTACACTCTTCAGGGTGATATTGAGGCAGGTCAGTTACTTGATGGGCTGGGTCCATTTTCTTTTAATGTTAGTAAAAATGCAGAAATCATTTTTGCTCGTCAGTTTAAGTCTCAAAAAGACTCGCTATTGGCCATTCCCTACACTTTAAAAAATATACCTATTAACGCAAAGGCCGCGATAAATAATCTTAACCCCGGAGATTTTGTTGGCTTGCAGGCGCAAATGACATTTATTATGAGCTTAAATGGTGTTACCCCCTTAAACGGGGTGCTAGAGCTTAAAGGCTCAACTCATGCCTTAGTGAGTGGAAATTTTTTGATACATATTTTTAAGCTAAAAAATGATAAATTAAGAATCAAATTTATTGCAAATAAAGGACGAGGCGTAGGCGCCCAAGCAAGCTTGGGAATTATCCCCTCAGTTTTAGAAGTAACAGGTTTAAAAATTGTAGATGATAGAATTAAAGATATTATAGATGTCGATGTGGTTCAATTTGGAGCCGATTTAAACAATCAAATTATTTCGGTATTAGACTATGTTATTGATCTTAAAGATGCAGAGGCCGTTCAAGCTTATAACAAAGTGATGTCAAAAAAAATGCGTTTTAGAACCCTAAATGCTTTAAATCCACTTGACCGAGTTAATCAGTTAGACAGAGTCGTATTAACAGACTTATCTGAGTTTGAAAAGCTAGCCATAGCCGATACTAATAAATCAGCTGAACAAAAAAGGGTGGACCGCGTTTTTAAGGGGACTCAAAATCAAAATCAATTTGGAACTCGTTTGAAGTTTGGAATTAGTTTAATTAAATTTGAGCAAAACGCATCTTTTAGTGAATCAAAAATTGAAAGTTTTGACCTTCAGGAAAACAGAAGCACTTATTTGTTAAGCACCTTCCTATTAAAAGATAAACTTAAATTATTATTTGGTTTGTACGGTGGTGAAACAGAAATAGTTTCTAACCTGCTATTTAAAGCTGATAATAATTGGCAACCCCAAAAGTTTGTTGGCCTTGCTTTAGAGCGTAATGTGAAATTAAAAAAAGTTTCTCAGGGCGATTTTGAATACTTAAAAGAAAAAGTTGCCGAATTTATTCCTCAGTCCGAGTTAAATCGCATAAACTGGAGATCTGTTGAATCTCAATTTGTCGGCAAAGTTAACGCTTCATTTAGGCATGTATTGTTTTTCTTGCCCGAGGCATTAGCAAAGATGCCGTCACTTAAGGCCGAAAATATAGAAAATAAATTTATTAATTATATCGAACCCTTTGAAAGTTTTATTACTAAAAATGTAGGTGTTAAATTTAAAGACCCCCTATTAAGCTCGGAGTTTTCGTTTTGGCTTGATGAATATAGAAAAGATATTTTTGAGATTTCTAATCAGCTAGCCATTACCCTTAACCCTAAAAGTCTTTCGGCTGAAAGATATAAGGCCTTTGCGAGTTTAAAAGACATCCCCTTATGGCAAGAAAAAGGCATCGGATTTTTGTTGTCACTGTTACCTAAAAACCAAGCTGAAAAGCTGATTAGTTATGAGCTAAATATTGTCGCAAAAAATACCACGCCGTTAGAGTTTAAGTTTGGTAACTTTGCAGAAAAAGATATCTATAATTCAATTATCTATGTGCAAAATGCAATTAATAACCGAAGCATTGATATGAGGCATGGGGATTTGTAATCCCCCCCCGCCGCCGCCCTTGCGGGCCATGTTACTTTTTTATTATTTTTTAAGTGTGATTTCAAAGCTAGAAGCTGAAAAGGGCCCCTTCGTATAGCCATTGTCATTAGAGGGCGAAAGGGGGGCCACTCTCCAAAAAATTTGCTCGGGGCTATCGCTTGTTAGGGCTAACTCAAATTGATGAGCTGTAATCGGGTTTTTCTCGACAATCAGCCATTTAAACTGAGGATCTTTGGCTATTTGAAGATGATAATTTTGAGTCTGATCTTGAGGGGCCCACTTTAATACAACAGAAGAACTTGAAATTTTTTCGAAGGGTTTTGGTTGTTCAATAATAACAGCGGGTGGCATTTGGGTTTTAGCCTTTACAGGCTTATGTGAGGGGTAAAAATTAAGATATTCTTTACCCGAGTGCCCATCAGAGTGTGAGCCACCATGAGTGCCTCCGTGAGAGCGAGAATGGTCATTGGTTTCGGCAGAGGCGGCGGCATCAGCTGTATCCGTATGATTGGCAGCGGCATCTCCCTCTGTGCTAGAAGCCATGGCCACAGAAAAAGAAAGACTACTTAAAACACTTATTATGACAAATTTTAGCGCCATAAAGACTCCTTAAAAATAAGACCCATTTAATAATTACTTATTAATATTAATTAATGCGTAACAGAGGCTTTAAGGATAGCAAAAAAATAATCAATGCCAAGAAAAAAAATTAGCAAACTGATTTCAGGGGTTGCCTTTAACTCTTGAGTGTGAGAAGTCAATTTGGGGTTTTAAATACAATTGCGTCAATTTTAACGAATTGCCGAGGAAAGTCCGGACTCTATCGGGAAGCGTAAGGGGTAACGCCCCTCGCGGGAAACCGCAGGAACAGTGGAACAGAGAGAATGTCCAGGGCCGTGATCCATTTATTGGCAAGGGAGATAGATGGGGAGCTGCTGGAGTGAAAACAGCCAAACTCTACGCGAGAGCAAGAACAAATAGGGAGGCGCTTTAAGTCTGTCCCAGGCGATGTCTCCGGGTTAGTTCGCTTGAAAAAATGGGTAACCATTTTTCTAGATGAATAATTGTAATACTCAATTAAACAGTAACTCGTTTATTGAGTAACAGAATCCGGCTTAATGAAAGCCCCATTAGAGTTACCAAAAAAGCAGTTGAAAGACTGCTTTTTTGCTTTATGGCTAGAGCCCCCACAAAGTGGTAACATCAAAAAGTCTAACAGGGGGCGTGGGGGCTAGTTGACGATTTTTTTTATAAATTGGCTCATCTTTTGCCATAAGCTGGTGGGCTTATTTTGTGGTGTAGGTTTTTTATAAGTATAAGTTTTTTTAGTATGGCTGTGAGCCGATGAACTTGCCTTATTGGGATTAGATTTTGATGAGCCTGGTTTTACATAAGCCCCCGATTTTGGCCCTATAGAAGCTTTTGTGTGGCCCGAAGTGGCATGGTGCGCTGTTTTTTTTAAGGCAGGTCTTTCTGAGGGCGACTTGTAACCAGCCTTGTGGGCGGTTTTGTGATCAGCCGTATGAACAGAATTTGGATCAGCTTTAGTATCTTTTTTTCGGTTGGGATCGTAACCCGAAGAGGGGGCATTTTTTTTGCCGGGTTGGTAATTTGATTTTTGATACCCCGATTTTTTAGGGGCAGAGCTTTTTGCAAAGCCATAATGAGGCGTATGCCTTTGAGCCTCTGATAGGGTAACTTCAGGTGTTACCAGATCTTTCCCTTCGATATAATCTATTTCAATTTTATTTTTTAAATAAGCTTCGATCCTTTCAAGCGAATCAACATCTCGGTCACAGGCTAGCGAAAAGGCAAGTCCTGTCGTGTGAGCGCGTCCTGTGCGGCCAATCCGGTGTACATAAGACTCCGAATCCTGTGGGAGTTCGTAATTTATTACAAGATCCACTCCGGTCACATCAAGACCTCGGGCGGCCACATCCGTGGCCACTAAAATATGAGACTGGTTAGGATCTTTGAACTGGGCCATGACTTTTTGTCTTTGGCTTTGTGGTAACAAACTAGAAATTCCAAGGGCGGGTATTTGGTTTTTCCTCAAAAAAGCCGCAATTCCATCAACTTGATTTTTAAAGTTAGTAAAAACAATGGCCTGTTTAGGCTTATGAATATGAATTAAAGATAAAAGAAACTGGGGCTTTTCTTCGTGCGAAAGATGAATTAACTTATCAGTCACATTTTCTGATTTTACGAGAGCCGAAGAAAGGTTGATTTCTGTTGGTTCAGAGCCATACTCGTAAGCCGTTTCAAGTACCTCAAAATTGAGAGTCGCACTTAAAACCAAAAGCTGTCTCTGAGCGGGCGTTCGATTGAGGATATATTTCATATCATCTTTAAAACCCATGTCAAAAAGCCGATCGGCCTCGTCAAAAACGATGCAGCGAACCTGTTTAAGATCGACGTTATGAGATTTGTACAAATCAATGAGGCGCCCAGGCGTTGCAAAAATAAACTCAACCCCTTGATTTATGGTAGCGATTTGCTTATCCATATTTTCGCCGCCAACAATTGAAATTCCTTTGATAAAAGTATCTTTTGTCCAGCTTAGAAAAGCTTTAAACACTTGGTCAGCTAACTCCCGAGTGGGTAATAAAACCAAAATAAAGTGCCCCTTTTTCCAGTTCGAAAATCCCGAATGGGGGTCTTCTGAGGCTCTAAGAACTCGGTCTAAAAGAGGTAATAGGTAGGCTCCCGTTTTTCCGGTCCCTGTTGGGGCTAAAGCAGCAATGTCACTTCCTTTTAAAATAAGGGGAATAGACCTGCTTTGCACAGGGGTAGGGGTTAAAAACCCGAGCTCTTGAATGTTTTTTAAAATTTGAGGGTGCAGTGAAAAATCATTAAATGTATTTATAGTCATAGTCATTTGTGACACAGACTAAGGTGGCAAGGCGCCTTTGTCAAAGTTTACAAATTCAAGAAGGTTTTGAACAAAAATTAAAGGCTGATCAAAGTGTACCCAGTGTCCGGCCTTTTTAATAACAACGCCACGAGAGTTTTTATTTGTTTGCAACATTTTGGTAAAGGTTGAGGACGCTAGGTCTTTAGAGTTTTCACCACGAATAACTAAAGAGGGGCATTTAACCGAAAACCACTCTTCCCATTGATTTTGAGATCGTCCAAGAGCTATGGTTTCGAGCATGGCAGTTTTTGAAAAACGCCAGTCAGCGGCGGGAGCATGGCCAGAGACGTCTTGATCGCTCGTCCCACGGGCCGTTTCAGCGATATTTGAGTAAAGATATTGGGCTAGGGTAACCCCTCCCTGCTGGCCCCAAGGAGTTTTTAAAAAATCATTTAATAGCCATGTTTTTGCGGCTAATTTATTAACAAAAGGGGTGGGGATAGATTCAAGTAAGTGCTGATAAAAGGGGGTTGCCTCGGGCGAGGGCTCGGGCCCCATATCCTCTAAAATGAGGTGACTTAAATATTGTGGATAAGTGTGTGCATAAGACAGAGCATTGCGTGCGCCCATGGAGTGTCCTACAAGGATAATTGGGTTCCATTGAAGTTCTTGCCTAATCAATTCGACATCGGCGGCGTAATCTTTAGGCGCAAAGCCAGAAGTGGGATGAAATGATTTACCGTGCCCGCGCTGATCAAAAGTTAAACTCTGGTGGTCAGAGGGAAGTTGGGTAACAATGCGGCGCCAATTAAGTCCAAAACCCATAAGACCATGCAAAAATATCCAATTATGGGGGTGCCCTGATGGGGCCCCCTGGCCTTGAGTGATTTGATAATTGAATTGAGATAAATATGATGTCATAACTGAGCTACCATGGAGGTTAAATCAATACCACGCCTACAGGCAAGCGACATCGACCCACGAGCCTTTGAGATTGTACAAAAACTACAATCCAAGGGTCATAAATCATTTTTGGTGGGGGGTTGCGTAAGAGATCTTTTGCTGGGCATTAGTCCCAAGGATTTTGATATTGCTACTTCTGCAACGCCTCAAGAGGTCAGAAGAGCGGTGCCTTCAAGCTATTTAATTGGCCGAAGATTTAAACTTGTTTTAGCAAAAAGGGGAGTTGATCAATTTGAAATTGCAACCTTTAGACAGGGGGCACCTTCTCCCAACAATGAGTTAGAACAAGAGCTCTCCGAAACCCAAGAAGAACAAGAAGAAGCTAAATTTATAGATGATGATAATTATTTTGGCACACCCGAACAGGATGCCGTAAGAAGAGATTTTACAGTTAATGCCCTATTTTATGATCCAATTAAAAATGAGCTGATTGATTTTGTTAGGGCTCAGCAAGATTTAGAAGATAGGATTTTGCGCATCATCGGGGCTCCTGAGCGAAGAATTGTCGAAGATCCGATTCGTTCGCTAAGGGCCATAAGGCTGTCTCATAAAATTGGATTTACTATTGAGGCCAGTTTAAAAAAGGCTATTCAAAGCTATGCTCCGGCCGTTGCCCTAACGGCGTTACCAAGGCGAAGAGAAGAGTATTTAAAAATATTTAAATTAGAAAACCCATTGTTACCCCTGTTTGAGCTTTATGATTTGGGTTTAGTTCAAACCTGCCTTCCCTCTTTATGTCCGCTATTTGGCTCAGTTTATGGGCAAAATCTTTTGCGTTACCACTTTCAGAGTTTTCAAGACAAAAAAGAGCAGGGAGAGGCTGATCCGCGATTTATATTTTTACCTATTGCTTTGGCTATTCGTGATTTTTATTCTGAAAAAGATCTTGATTGGATTGATTGGGTTTTGCGAACGGAGTTAGGTGCTTTTAAAAATGAGACTTTATTTATCACCTCTATTTTAGATGCTCAAAATAAGTTACCAAAGATAGATTCTTTTGTAAAGCGTAGCCGAAAGCGGCAGTTAAATCTTCTAAAAATGCCAGGCTTTGATTTTATCTATCGGGCGATTATTTATGATTATCAATTATCCGACTTCGATTTAATGAGATGGGAAAATGTTCTTTTGATGCTCTCCCAGCCAGAGGTTTTAAAACCAATGCCCACAGAAACCCAAGAGCCGTCCACAGAAGTGGTAACCGAGTTTTAATGCTAATTTGGCGTTTGTTCGGAATTTATCACGTTGTTGTTTTTGATAAAGCCTTTGCAGAAAATAACAACTTGTCATTTTCTACAAAGGCTTTACAATAATATACAACTTGCTACAAAAGTAGTTTATATATAAACAAGGTAGATAATATGCCTCACATAAGACAAAGATATGTTACCAATCTGATCGAAAAGGCAAAACTATTGAGTCCTATTGTAGGGTTACTAGGACATAGGCAGGTTGGCAAAACGACAGTTTTAGAGTTATTAGCAAACTCTTACAGCACACTGGACTCAAAATCATTGCTTGATATGGCCAATAAATTTCCGGAAGAGTTTTTAGTAAATCATCATTCTGGGTTTCAAGCTATTGACGAATGTCAGCTGGCGCCGGCCCTGTTTCCGGCGCTTAAAGAGTGGGTAAGAAAAAAAAAACAACCCGGTCAATTTTTACTTTCTGGAAGTGTACGCTTTACGAGTCGAAAATTGATTCAAGAATCTTTAACTGGCAGAATCGTAAATTTTGAACTGCTACCACTTTCCGTGAGTGAAATAGCACAACTCGAGCTACCACAAACGCTTAAAATGATCATGACTAAGCTAACAATAGAAAAGGCCGCCTCCGCACTACTCAGTATTGAAAATTCAAATAAAAAAAAGAAGGAAAGCCATTACTACTATGATCGAGGGGGGCTACCCGGAGTTTGCTTTATTAATGACCCTCGCTTAAGGGCCTTGCAAATTAAAGAGCAGCTACTGACTTTGCTAGACCGCGATGTCCGCCTCGTTTATCCAACTTCGGTTCCGTATTTACAAATTCTAAATTTGGCTCAATTTATGGCGCGGCACCAAGGTGAACCCCTTAATTATACCAAAGCAAAAGTGGCAACCGGTCTATCGGTTTCCACCATAAAAAAGCTTCTGTATGCATTTGAAGCTGTGTTTTTGCTTCGACGTTTGCCTATAATGGGAGATCTGACCGGCGAGATCTATTATCTCGAAGATCAAGCCGAGGCCAACTTTTTAGCTGATGGCCAAATTGATGACCATGATCAATTTATTCACTTTATTTATCGAAATTTTAGAGTTCAATTTTATTATAAAATAGGCTCAAACTTTCGTGAGTTTAGTTTTTTTTCTAGAGCTAAAATTCACATACCTTATGCGATTGAAGAAAGTGGAGTTAAATTAGGGATTCTCCCCATTCAAGAAATTTTGCCCTCAAGGCAAGAAAGATCAGCTGCTTCTAGTTTTTTAAAACGTTTTGGTAACGCAAAAATACTTTTTGTTAATCGAGGTCAAAAAGTCAAAGTTATCAACGAAAGATCGCTACTGGCTCCCGTCGATTATTTTATTTAGTGGGCAGGCATTATTTGCTAGTTGCTGCAATTAGCAACATTCACCTTAATAGCCTTTGTAAGTTTTTTTGTAAGGCCTGAGCTTATTCTGGCTTGGTAGACACCCTTATCACTAAGTCCGATATTTTTAATGGTTAAGATGGATTGATTTTGATCAGAAATAACTTTGCCATCTTTAAGCCATTCATAATTCACTAACTCGGAAGATGAAGATGTTTTTCCAACTTTTAGTTGCAGATCGCTGCCCGTAGCCAGTCCTAAGCTTTCGGAGTGGCTCGCGATTTCAATCAGTCCCGCCGCCTGAGATCTGTCTAAATTAGAAGTTAAGGGTAACCCTGTGTCATCAGCAACCGAGTCCATCAGTTTTTTTAAATCTAAAAGTTTTCCACCTATTGCAAAATTTGAAAAACTACTATCAACCTGTGAACCCCTAATAAAAAACTTTTTAACTTGTTCGGGGGTTATTGAAAACCCCCTTGATTCGGCAAGCCCAATGATCATAGCTGCGGCCCCTGCTACGACGGGTGAGGCCATAGAGGTTCCTTCCAAGCTACCATATCCATTCGGAATTGTAGAATAAATTTTACCATAAGTGCTATCAGATCCTGGTGCCATTATATCGACATAGGTAGAAGAGTAATTTGAAAAGCTGCTCTTTTTTTTAGTTGAAGCATCAAACGAGCCCACACTTAACATGCCTGAAACATTAACTGTATAGGCTGCTGGATAAAATAAAAACGAAGAGTTAAGTTGCTTGCCATCATTGCCCGCGGCGGCAATGACAAAAACACCTTTTGAATTGGCATATTTAATCGCTTCTAAAAATGAAGAAGTTGTTTGGCCCCTCCCAGACTCATATTGAAAACTTTGGCCCCATTATCAGCCGCCCAGTATATACCGTTAGTAACAGTAGACGTGTTTACACTTTGTCCATCGTTAGATACCTTGACGGGCATGATTTTAATATAAGCCCCGGCTGTTCCGCTTATGCCCTGATTGTTGTTAGCTTGAGCGGCGATGATACCAGAGACATGGGTGCCATGAATTCCCGAATCCAAATAGTTATCACTTGGAGCAACAACTTTTCCATTTTCCATAAGAATCATATTTGATAAATCGGGATGAGTAGTTTGAACGCCCGTATCAATAACGGCGACTCGTACTTCTTTGTTAATTCCGTTATTTGAGTTGTAGGCTTGGGCAAAAGCTTCGGGATGATGAATTGAGTTTAAATAATTTTGTTTAGAGTAAGAGGGATCATTCGGGGCAGAGCTGACTATTTTAATTTGATAATCTCGGTCAATTTCAACAAGACATGAGTCTTTAAGCATTTCTTGGTAAACCTCAAGGCCCGAAATTTTTTTGGAAACTTTATAACTAAACGTGGTGAATTTTGCATTGTGGGATAAAAGTTTTAGATTTTCAGTCAGGTCACTTTGGTGACCAAATTGAGTAAAACATTCATTGTTTATTGTTACCAAAAGATCATCATCAGGATAAAAAGTTTCGTTTTTTAATTCTTCAGGAAATCGTTGTTTGGGTTCAGTCATTTCAATAGCAGCAATTTTATTAAACGATTTTGGTTCTGAGCAATTAACTTCGGGTCAGGGAGTCGTATCAATTTCAGGAGAAGGATTGTTTGGATCAATAATAGATGAGGCAGATAATTGCCCATCTTGATCTACTAAAAAACCTTGGCTGCAATTATTAAATAAAAATAAAAAGGGAACAATAAAGGCCAAATAAAATAATTTATAATTTGACTTAATATTCACTTTTAGCTCCCCCCTAAGAAAAAAAAGACTACCCCTTGATTTTAAGTGATAAAACATAAATTCTAAATAAAAATCCGAGAGTGTATTGTTTTAGTTCAATTTACAAAATACAATTTACAAAATGCTCATCGCTCAAAATGCATTTAAATAGTCGGTCTTAACTCTATTTTTTATTTCATGCCGAGTTGCCTCGTGTTCGTTTATCGCTAGAGCCGCTATTATTGGTTAAGCGGCCTTAGAGTTTGAGCTTAATAGAGCAATAAGAGCGGGCCCTATATCTGCTAGATCAAGAACATTGTCAACAGCGCCTAATTGAATAGCGGCATGGGGCATTCCAAATACAACGCAGGTTTTTTCTGATTGAGCAAAGGTAACAGCACCTTGTTGCTTCATACTAAGTAACCCTTGTGCTCCATCTTTGCCCATCCCAGTGAGTACAATACCGATCGCATTTTTTCCTAAAAGCTGAGCTACAGATTTCATCATGTAATCAGCAGCAGGCCTAACTCCATGTAAAATAGGTTTTTGATTAAGCCTAACGCAAAGCTGGATCCCATTTTTTTCAAGCTCCATATGGTAGTTACCAGGAGCGATGAGAACACGCCCCGGTAAAATTTTATCTCCATCCGCGCCCTCTTTAACCTCAAAAGGAAATTTGGTATTTAATGTTTCAGCATAAGTTTTTGTAAAAACGGGGGGCATGTGCTGAGTAATAATAATAGGAGGGGGATTGGGCGGTAGGGTTGATAGAAAAACCTTTAATGCTTCAGTCCCTCCGGTTGATGAGGCAATAGCGATGAGTTTAGAATGAGTTTTTGAGTTAAAAGGAGTTACTCTTGATGTAGCACTATGATTATTCGTATGAGAAGTTTTAAGAGTATGCACATGCTTAGAAATAATGCGAGCCTTTGCGGCCGATAAAACTTTTTCAACCATCGCGGGGGCAAGGGCATCAAGGTTACTCATTGAATCCATGGCGGGTTTTTCGAGTACGTCAATAGCCCCAAGTTCAAGAGCCTTAAGCGCGGTTTGCGAGTGCGCGGGAGCAACTCCACTAAAGATAAGAGTGCGGGTGGGCATAAACTCCATAACTTTTTCAAGAAATGTTAATCCGTCCATTTTAGGCATTTCAATATCTAAAATCATAACATCAGGTTTGTTTTCAAGCATAATTTCACGTGCCACAAATGGATCAGGGGCTTGGCCAATAATTTCAATTTGATCGGAATGCGAAAACATATGAGTTAATATTTTTCGCATAACGGCACTATCATCAACAATTAATAATTTAACCTTTTGATTCATGGTGACCTCTTTTGATAGACGGCTTGTTGAACCGATACAAGTTGTTTAGTAACAGATGTTCCCGATTCGGAGTGCCCCACAACCAAGTGGCCCCCCGAGGTCAGAGTTGAAGCGAGCTGATTAATTACATTTTGAACTGTCGGAGGATCAAAATAAATTAATACATTTCGGCAAAATATCAGATCAAATGATTTTGTAAATTTATATTGGCCTAGGACTAAATTAAATCTTCCAAAATCAATAAGTCCCATTAACTCCGGAAGGGCTTGGTAACCCGCTTGTCCCTTTATGATGGCTCGAGTAAAATATTTATTTCTTAAATGTAAGGGAAGTCCATCCATTTCGTTTTCGGTGTATAAGCCTGAGGCTGCTTTAGCTAAAACCTCAAGGTCGATATCGGTAGCTAAAATTTTAGATTTTGAAATTTGCGCAGGCGTTAAATTTTCGAGTAATGAAATAGCTAAGCTATAAGGCTCTTGTCCTGTCGAGCTTGCCGCACACCAAACCCTGAGTTCTTGCCGAGTATCACGATGAGATTTTAGCAACTTATTTAAAAAATCAAAATGGGGTTGTTCTCTAAAAAAGTGAGTTTTGTTTGTGGTAAGGCTTGTGACAAATTCATTTGTAAATTTTGGATTTGGTTTGTCAAAAAAACTTTTTAAATCAGAATAGTTTTTTAGCTGATAGGACCTGAGTAAGCGACTGAGCCTGTTTTGCATTAAAGAAATATTTTTTGGATTATATGGTAAATGAATACCTGTTAAATCATATATTTTTTTACTAAAAAATAAAAAATCATTTTCGCTAATTCCATTAGTCGTTGATAAGTCCGCAGATAATGATTTTGCCGCTCTTTGGCTCATCAGATTCCCTTTTTTTTAAGCAGCCTGTGGTTGCTGACTGTTTTGTTTACTGTGTCCTCTTTGATTTTCAATTCCATTTAAGATAAGAGACTGAGGATCTATAATTAAAACTGTTTTGCCATCACCTAAAATGGCAGCTCCTGAGACTTCGGCAATTGTTGCTCCAAATTGCGCTGGTTTTACGACCACTTGGGCTTGCCCATTAATTTGCGAAACAGGAAGTGCGGCCAACCCGTGGACCGAGTCCAAAATAAGCATCAATTGAAACTCATCTTTTACAAATAATGGTTCAGCATCATAAAATATTTTTGAAACATCAATAACAGGGATCATCTGATCTCGCACTCTAACAACAGTGCCCTTATCGGCCAAGTTAGTAACATCAACTTTGTTAAGTCGAACAATCTCTCGGATAGAATAAATAGGCAAAATATATTTTCCATTTCCTATGGTAACAATAATTCCGTCGGTAATAGCGGTGCTTAAAGGAATGGTTAACCTAAAAGTAGAGCCTTGGTTAGGTTTAGAAAAAATATCAATTTTACCGCGCGCTTTTTCAAGATTTGATTTTACAACATCTAAGCCCACACCTCTTCCTGAAAGATCAGTGACTTTTTCGGCCGTCGAAAACCCTGGTAAAAATATCATCTGAAAAACTTCTTCATCGGTATACGATTCAGGAAGTCTATCAATGGGAATTAAATTTTTTTCAATCGCTTTACTTAAAATTCGATCCCTATTGATTCCCGCTCCATCATCTTGGATGTCAATAATTACATTACCGCCCTGCTGTTGGGCGGTTACTTTTAAAATGGCTTTAGGAGACTTCCCTTTTTCGGCACGCTGAGCAGGGGTTTCAATCCCATGGTCTAAGGCATTTCGAACTAAGTGAACCATCGGGTCACCCAACAGTTCAAATACGGTGCGCTCAACTTCGGTTTCTTCACCCTGAACAACAAGCTCGACATCTTTACCGACTTGAATTGAAACATCTCGAACGATGCGCTGAATTTTTACAAACATTGATTTTAAAGGTGTTAGCCTCATAGCCAGCGATCGATCATATAAGTCTCGAACAAGCTTATCGATTTGATCTACAATGCTTGCTAGTCGTGGACTTCCGGAGCTTTTAATTGTTTCATCATGGAGAAGTTGATTTTTTAAAACAACGATTTCGCCTACGGTATCAAGGACGCTATCAATTCGGCCCACATCTATTTTAATTGATGTGTTAGCCGTTGCCGCCTGCGTGGATGATTGACTTTTAGCTGTGGTGGGAGCGTTTACGGGGGCCGTCGCTGCTTGCGATACGGGCCCACTTGTTTGGGCTTGAGGTTGGATCACTTTGAGGGGAGGCGTAGGTGAAGGGCTTTCTGATGAAGCATTATTGGGGAGAGGGTTACCACCTAGCTGCGCTTGGAGCTCAGCAAGAAGTTCGTAGTTAGTTAAATCTAAAGCCTCATCATTTTTTGATTGGGGCAATGGTAACGCTAAGCTGTCATTTAAATTTGGACTTGAAAGACCCAAACTATGGGGGTTTGTCTCAAGGGTTTCAATAAACTCCTCATAACTTTTATGCACAGTGGGTTCAGCGGCATCGGTGTTTATATTTTCTTCAAAATTTTTTTCAATATTAACCGTTGTGCTACTTTCTGTATTAGCTGTTGAGTTACTTTCGGCAACTACTTCTGCCTTAGATTCTATTTTAACTTCAAGGCCAAGATACTCATTAAGTTCGTTGAGTTTAGTTTTTAAAGTTTGCTGAAGTTCTGCAATATCCCACTCCGTGCGCTGACCTGTTTTTAAAAATTCAACACGGCTTTTAAGGGCATCACCTGCTTTGAGTAACAAGCTGACTATTTCTGGATTTAAAATATGGGGATAAACCCTGAGAAGGGCTAATAAATCTTCAGCGATATGAGCAAACTTATTTAAATCAATAAAACCAACCGCGGCAGCTCCCCCCTTGATCGAATGGGCCACTCGAAATATCAAGCTCATTGTTTCTTCGGCGGCCTGACCGGCCTCAAGTTGCAACATGGCTTCTTCGTATTGATCTAACAAAAAAGCACTTTCGATTAAAAACTCACCTTGCAGCTCTTCAAAAAAGTCATCACTCATAAAATCCTCGTATAGTTGTAGCACCCTTGATGTCTTTGCGATTGGTCCTTAGTTTTTCTGTAGTCTTTTTCATTGGTTTTATATTTCCATTTTTAAATTCATATCGCTGAATCATAAACCTTGTCGGAGCCGGAGTAATAAAATTAAGCAAAAGCAGATAAATAAGTAGAACTCTTAACCTTTAGCTAGTTGAGGGGGGTCATCATAAAAAGATTCCCTGGCTTTAGGTCTAGTCAAGACCAACTCAGAATAAGACTTTGATTGTCGGTAAAAGAATAGGGATAATTATTTTAGAAAGCTCTCAAAATTGATTAAAAAGGAGTGCACATGAGTCATCAAACAAAATTTAAAGAAATAATTTCTGAAATTGCAAAAAAAAGTAAAAATGAAAATGTCCATTGGACAGGTACATTTTGGGAGTATTTAGAAATTGTAAAAGCCAATCCCAAAACCACTCGAAATGCATTTCAAAGAATGTACGATATGGTCTTAGAGGCGGGGACCGAAGAGTATGTCGATTTTAAAAAGCCTGTGATTCGATATAAATTTTTTGACGATCTTCCCAGTGCGGGCAAAGATGCCGTGTTTGGACTGGATGTGGCTTTAATGAAATTAGTTAACGTACTCAAGGCTGCGGCTCTTGGTTATGGACCAGAAAAAAGGGTTATTCTTTTGCACGGACCTGTGGGCTCTGCAAAATCAACGATTTGTAGAATGCTTAAAAAAGGGCTCGAGGCTTATTCAAAAACCGACAAAGGGGCTGTTTATACATTTGATTGGATTGATGAAAAAAATGAACTCGTTGATTTATTTGGAAAAGGTCAAACCGTTTTTCCCAGTCCGATGCACGAAGAGCCCATGTTACTCATTCCCGAAGATCAGCGCGGAGCTTTATTAGAAGAAATCAACCGAGGTCAAGAAGGCGAGTACCGGGTTAGCATCGAGGGAGAGCTTTGTCCACCAAGTCGTTATATTTTTAAACAACTGATGGAACGTTACCAAGGTGATGTTGAAAAAGTATTAAATCATGTTCGAGTTAAACGATTATTTTTATCAGAGGCTGACCGAATTGGAATTGGCACCTTCCAGCCTAAAGACGAAAAAAATCAAGATTCAACCGAATTAACGGGTGATATCAACTATCGAAAAATTGCCGAATATGGTTCTGACTCAGACCCAAGGGCTTTTAATTTTGATGGCGAATTTAATGTGGCTAATCGAGGCGTTATTGAATTCGTAGAAGTATTAAAATTAGATGTGGCATTTTTGTACGATTTATTAGGAGCTTCTCAAGAGCACCGAGTTAAGCCAAAAAAGTTTGCTCAAACTCATATAGACGAAGTTATTATTGGTCACACCAATGAACCCGAGTACCGACGGCTTCAAGACAATGAATTTATGGAAGCCTTAAGAGATCGAACTGTTAAAATTGATATTCCATATATTACAAAATGGAAAGATGAAGTAAATATTTACAAAAAAGATTTTAATCCTAAAAAAATAAGAGGCATTTCGATTGCCCCTCACACCATCGAAATGGCGGCCATGTGGGCCGTATTAACTCGCTTAGAAAAACCCAAAAAAGCCAATCTATCAAGAATCCAAAAATTAAAACTTTACGATGGCAAGATGTTACCTGGATATACCGAAGACAATGTTAGAGAGCTTCGAAAAGAGACCTTACGCGAAGGGCTTGAAGGAATTTCCGCTCGGTATATACAAGATAAAATATCTAATGCGATTGTAAACGCACAACAATCAAACCGAGGTTCGGTTAATCCGTTTATGGTTTTAAATGAGTTAGGTTCGGGCCTAAAAAGTCACTCGCTTATTTCAAATGAAGAATTAAAAACAGATTATCTTGAGTTACTCGATACCGTGCGGGGCGAATACGAAGAAATAATTAAAGCCGAAGTGCAAAGGGCTATTTCTGCTGATGAAAGTGCCTTACACCGACTTTCTGGTAACTATATAGATAATGTAAAAGCCTTTACTCAAAAAGAAAAAGTGAGAAATCCATTTACGGGCTTAAACGAAGAGCCGGATGAAAGATTAATGCGCTCAATCGAAGAGAAAATTGAAATTCCCGATTCGCGTAAAGAAGATTTTAGACGTGAAATAATGAACTACATCGGGGCCCTCGCTCTTGATGGTAAAAAGTTTAATTATAAAATGAACGAAAGACTGCATAAAGCCCTAGAACTCAAATTATTTGAAGATCAAAAAGATTCGATCAAACTCACTTCCCTTGTGAGTGCGGTTGTTGACAAAGATACTCAAGAAAAAATTGATATCGTTAAAACAAGGCTAATTAAAGAGTTTGGGTATGATGAAATTTCGGCAACAGATATCCTCCACTATGTCGCCAGCATTTATGCACGCGGTGATGTAAAAAATAAAGGAGCCTAGTTAAGTGTCCATATCGGAAGATCACAAACGCTTTAGAGATATAGTTAAAGGTAAAATTAAAGAAAACCTTAAAAAATATGTTTCTCAGGGTGAACTTATTGGCAAACGCGAAAAAGAGTTTGTTAAAATTCCTGTGCCCCAAATTGATATGCCGACATTTCGATATGGTCCTAAGCAGCAGGGCGGAGTAGGCCAAGGTCAAGGAAAGCCGGGCGAGGGACTTGGCCAAGACGGCGAAGAGGCAGGGCAAGGCCAGCAAGCGGGTAACGCTCCAGGGGAACACCAATTAGAAATGGATGTGACTATGGATGAGTTGGCCGAAATTTTGGGCCAAGCTCTTGAGTTACCAAGAATCGAGCCAAAAGGTTCACATCAAATTAAGAGTCAAAAAAATAGATACTCAGGTCTTGCTCCTGTAGGACCAGAGGGATTAAAACATTTTAAAAGTGTTTATAAGCAGGCCCTTAAAAGGCAAATTGCATCGGGCTCTTATGATCCCCATAATCCTAAAATTTTACCGATCCGGCGTGATTTTAGATACCGAACATTTAAAACCGTAATGAAACCTCAAACCCAGGCCGTGATTATATATATTATGGATGTGTCAGGTTCGATGGGTGATGAGCAAAAAGAAATTGTAAGACTCGAAAGCTTTTGGATTAATGCTTGGCTAAAAAAACATTATAAGGGGTTAGAGTCGCGCTATATTATTCACGATGCTGCGGCAAAAGAAGTTGATGAAGAAACATTTTTTAAAACAGCTGAATCAGGCGGAACCTTAATTAGCTCGGCCTATAAATTAGCTAAAGAGCTAATCGAAAAAAAATACCCACCCCACGAATGGAATATTTATATTTTTCAGTTTTCTGACGGTGATAATTGGAGTGCCGATGATACTAAGCTATGCATGGATATGCTTAAAAATTACTTTCTAGTAAATACAAATTTGTTTTGTTATGGACAGGTAGAAAGTCGATATGGCAGTGGGCAGTTTTTAAAAGATCTAAACGCAGAGTTTTCTAAAGACGAACGAATGGTAACAAGCTCAATATCGAGTAAAGATAAAATCTTAGATTCGATTAAGCAGTTTTTAGGAAAGGGTAAGTAGTTATGGCTAACTTAACACCAGAGCTTGAGGGCTGGAGAAAAAAAATTGAAAAGGTCGCAAAAGACTATGGTCTTGATTTTTTTGATACGGTTTTTGAGGTCATTACCTATGATCAAATAAGTCAATTTGCAGCTCGAGGCGGGTTTCCGGTGCGTTACCCTCATTGGAAATTTGGAATGGAATACGAACAACTTTCTAAATCTTACGAGTATGGGCTATCTAAAATTTATGAAATGGTGATTAATACAGATCCTTGCTATGCCTACTTGATGGAAGGCAATTTGTTGATGGATCAAAAACTGGTTATGGCCCATGTTTATGGACATGCTGATTTTTTTAAAAACAATATTTGGTTTTCTAAAACAAACCGTAAAATGATGGATGTTATGGCCAATCATGCCGTTCGAGTTAGAAGATATATTGACCGGTATGGATATGATGTTGTCGAAAACTTTATTGATAAAGCTCTATCACTTGAAAATTTAATTGATAGATATTCGGTATATACCAATCCCAGTGAAAGCTGGGAGCAAAACTCGGGTTCATCAAATGAGCTAAAGCAAAATGTTAATGAAAACTCTCAAGGCCAAGCTGATAAGGCTTACGGGCAAGGGTTAGGGTTACTCAGATATAATAAAGAGTACATGAGAGATTACATTAATCCGCCTAAATTTGTTGCCGAGCAAAAACAAAAAATGGCAGATCAGGCACTTAAAAAAACTGTTCGCTATCCAGCAGAGCCTCAAAAAGATGTGCTTAAATTTTTAATTGAAAATGCTCCCTTGGCCGAGTGGCAGCAAGAAATTTTGAGCATGATACGAGAAGAGTCGTATTATTTTTCCCCCCAAGGGATGACAAAAACAATGAATGAGGGTTGGGCCTCTTACTGGCATTCGACTATTATGACTCAAAAAATTTTAACCCCTGATGAGTTTATTGATTTTGCAGATCATCACTCAGGGACTGTGGCCATGAGTCCTCAGGGTTACAATCCTTATAAGGTCGGCATCGAGCTTATGCGCGAAATCGAAGAGCGTTGGAATAAGGGGCAATTTGGTCGGGAGTGGACTGAGTGTGATGATTTTAAAGAAAAAAAGAACTGGGATAAAAAGTTGGGATTAGGCCGAGAAAAAATTTTTGAAGTTCGAAAAATTTATAATGATGTTACTTTTATAGATGAGTTTTTAACAGAAGATTTTGCTGTTAAATATAAAATGTTTGTTTATAAGTTTAATAAAAAAACTCAGAAATTTGAAGTTAATACTCGCGATTTTAAGGCGATTAAGGCTCAGTTACTTTTTCAAATGACAAACTTTGGTCAGCCAATTATCTCGGTTGTTGACGCCAATTTCGAAAATCGCGGAGAGCTTTTATTGGGGCACAGGTGGGAAGGTATCGATCTGCAGCCCGATTATTTAAATGAAACGCTTAAAAATATATTTTCTATATGGCAAAGACCCGTATGTTTAGTGACCGTCATGGACGAAGCTGAGGTGTTACTCAGGTTTGATGGCGAAAAGGTGCAATCGGTTAATATAAAAGCCACACTTCCCACTGACAATATCGCACCCTAAAACAAGCTAAGCCCTCGAGAAGTCCACTTAAGTGTTAAGCTTGTTGTTTGACTTTGCGATAGCTCAATTGCGAGAGTTCCTATTTGGCTTTGAATGCCGCCAGCTAAAAGCGATCTAAAGTGCGAAAAATGCTCGGCTGTAGAATTAGGGTTTGCGGGATTTAGGCTGCTTTCAGCAAATTGCGCTTTTGAACTTGTTTGACCAAAACCCAAGTATAAAAAAATTTGAGACCAGCTCCATTGCGAAAAAAAGTCAGCCGATTGGGTTATAAAAATAACGGAATTAGATAAATTTGTGGATTTACCACTTAAGGCCATTGAAAAATGGATAGGATACTTCTGCAATTCGTAGATTTGCCAACGTAAGCCCCCACCAAACCCGCTTAAGTTACCTACTTGATAAATGGGTAGCATTGAAAAAAACATATCAACATTATAATAAAGTCCCTTTTCGATACTTAGCTCTATCGTATCAAGTCGATCTTTTTGAGATTCAGGTGAAAGTTGAATATACGAATAGCCTGCTCCCAAGTTAAACCCGTCATAGCCACCCAAGGGGTACAAGTTTTCGGCAAAGTGATAGGCTGTTTCGATAGATAATTGTTCAACTTGCTTTTGGCTGTA
>DYOP01000004.1:60879-65112 GCA_020720425.1 Bdellovibrio sp.
TATTCATCATTATGCTTATCCGCCTACAACAATTCAAGTGCAGATTATTTATTAGCTTGAACCTCTCCCCCCTGCGCCACTCGAAAGTCACTCTATCTGAATTTTTAATCCACACTTCTCTAGGCGCTGGCAAAAAAATACGAGAATTGGTTTTTATTAAAAACGGTTGGTAACTAAATAGGTTGAAACATTCAATTCGCAGCAGATTCTATCAAAAATTTGACAGGATCTTTTTCAAACTTGGCAAAGTTTTCTTTAGTAATAAAGACAACTTGAGCATTGGGATATCTTTCCAAAAACTTGATCAAACTTTTAGCTTTTTTATTTCTTCCTGATTTCACCTCAATAGCGTAAATTTTCTTTTTGGCCTGCACTACAAAATCTACTTCGAAATCACCTTCAGCCCAATAGAATATTTCATCAAAAAATTGGATTAGCCTTGCCCCAATAATTGCCTCAAAAATGCGACCCATATAATCTTGAGTCATCTTGTCCTTAACATGAAATGTACATAAAGCCGGAGCTAAAGGGATTAACTTGGGAGAAGAGGATTTTTTCGATAGAACATTATTAGTAAATTTTGAAATACATTTAATCAGGTAAGCTTTTTCAAATAAATCCAAATAATACTTTACTAAATCAATGTTACCACGATCTTGCAACTGCCCAAGAAGCTTATTGTAACTCAAAACCTGCGCCGGAAAAGAGACTGCCAGATAAAAACATTGTCTAAACAGAGCTGGAGATTTAACTTTTGCCGTAAGCAAAATATCTTTAGTAATTACTGTCTCAACTATGGAAGATCGTAAATACGAACTCCATCGATTCTCATCTTTGATAAATGGATAGGAGCCGGGATAGCCTCCATACTGGATGTAATCCTCCAATGAGAGCTTTAATAGTTTTCGACTCTCTTCAAAGCTCCAATGATAAACCCGCATAATTTCAAATCGACCCGTAAGACTTTCAGCCAATCCACTATCTAGACTCATGGAGCTAGAACCTAATAAAATGACCTTTATTTTATTTTTAGAATATTTCTGCCGATCCCAGCAGAGTTTTATAAATTCAGACCATTGAGGAATTTTTTGAATTTCATCTATGATTAAGCATTGATGACTTTCTTGAGCTTGATTCCATTTTTCTTGAATCCATATAGGATCATTGATTCCATCACCTGAGCAAATAAGAAATTTTTTATTTTGCTTTGTGAAGGCTTCAATAAAAGAAGTTTTACCAACTTGACGAGGGCCGATAAGCACCTGGATCAGCGGATTTTTATCTTTCAGGCGACTTGCTAGTTTATTTTTTAGATCTGGGTTTAGCCAAAGTTTCATCGACCACCTACAATTTATTATAGGTTGATCTATAATAAATTGTAGGTCAACCTATAATAAATTGAATGAAATGATTATCTGTATAATTTGGGCTAGGCCTATCAAATACAGATCATACCCCACTCGGAATACCAGCAAGGACATCGCACTCTCTTGTAAGCGACTCATCGGCAGCAGGGGTAAAAATATTTGCAAATCCCAACAGAGTGTGACTTATTTTTTAAAAGTTGTTTTAACTGCTATTTTAACAGTGAGCATCCAACAATGGCGTTACTTGTTACCCCAAAGTGTTACCTTAATAAAGTCGAGCAATAAATTAATTTGATGAAGCTCGCAAAAGGCACGGGCCGAACCATCAAACTGTTTTTGCTCCTCAATAATACTTTTCCATTGATGCTTTGAAATTGAAATCTGTTTCTTTTCAGAATTCATAGTCACATCTCTTAAAAAGAAAGTAACAGTAAAATTCTATGTTTTATACCCTGTGGCGGTTAGTGCGCTTACAAGGATTGGCAGTTGTCGTACTGATAAAGGCAGGCTTACGCAGGTGCCAGACGAGTTAGCCATGGAGATATTAATGGCTAGGGAGAGCTAAAAAACTAAAAAGAGAGGGCTTTGGAATGAGCGAGTTTAAAGAAGTTAAAATTTTAGAGGCCCCCAAGGGCTGGGTTCAAATCTCTAAGGGGAGTATTTAATTAATTAGGAATCAGGGCGAGTGATTCGCTTCTCTAATCCTGAACAGCTTTTGGTTTTTTTAAAAGCCAGTAAGTGTTTGGTGACCCGCAGAAAATTAAGTAACGATTTAAATACGAATCAGGTGGCTTATTTTTTTAAAAAAAGGATTGGGCTGAAAGAAAAAGTGTTATGATTACAATCAATTTAACTTTTCTTGATCTGGCGATATTATAACAAGCCCCAACACCTGGGGCTTGTTATAAAAAATAAATTTGCGTAGCAATTTTTAACGGTTCGCTGGAGCGCAATTTGTCAGCTGGAGCTCTTCAACGTCAGACGACAAGATGGGCTTTAAATAGCCAATATTTTTTTGCTTGCTCCAAACAAAGGACCCAATTCTTCTATTCCCATTTGAACCGATATCATACTGCCAAATATTCAAAGACAGAAAATTTTGATTCGAATTAAAACCTTCAGAATGGGTAACGTAGTATCGAACGGGATTCATGCGTCTATCCAAGGTAACAACTCTTAAAGTTGTATTTGGTAAGAATTGGCCATTATAGTCAACTTCCTTGGTAACCCAAACAAATCTCGAACTATCATGAGTTGGGTCGATTCCTGCGGCATCGCAAATCATCAACGGCTTAAAATCTACATCTCCTCCGCCGATCATTCCGCCTCTTGCATGGGCAAACGAACTTACAGCTAGTGTCAAAATTATTCCACTTAAAATTTTCATGTTAACTCCTTTTATTGTTGTTGTTTGAACTCCACCACTTTCGAAAGCTTATAATTAGCTTACATCCCTGATGCAAATATAAATAGATCTTTTTACTATTTATAAATTGAAATATCTAGAATAAAAGTCTATATAATATATATGGAATTTGATTGGGTGGCTAAAAATTATCGAGATATTGTTAATACATGCTTGGGGTACCGAAGCCAGCGCCGCCCTCGAGGAGCCATAAAGCATCTGTCGGAACGCCTGAGATGCCACTCAACCTTTATTTCTCAAGTACTAAAGGGTAATGCCGAGTTTAGCGCAGAGCAAGGCTTAGAAATTTGCGAGCATTTCCAGTTTTCAAGGCTGCAGCAAGATTTTTTTTTACACCTCTTGGCCCGCGATCGAGCAGGAACCCTATCTCTCAAAAAATATTATCAAAACAAGCTTGATCTTTTAATAGAAGAAAGTCGTGACCTAAAACCAAAAGCTTCTCAGGAAAATTATACATTGGGATCTTTTGAGTCTGAATATTTTGGTAACTGGGTTTATCAAGCCGTTCACGCCTGTACTCAAATTGAAAAATTACAAACTGCAAATGCTATTTCTAATGAGCTTAGTCTTGCTGTAAGCGAAACCAGTGCAGTAATGAACAGGTTAGAGGTAATGGGCTTGATAAAAGCTGATCGAGGTCAATGGCACAGTACGCAGCATTCACTTCATTTGTCAAAGGACTCACCGTATATAAGATATATGCGAATGACATGGAAGGCAAAGCAGCTGTCTGACTTGCAGAATAGCTCTCATGTCGAAGGAACACGATATAATGGGGTGATCACAGTGGCTGAAGAAGATTACCAAGCGGTTCGAGCTGTCCTGGTGAAAGCGCTATCTGAGATTCGAATCATCGTAATGGCTTCTAAACCAGAAAATGTTTACCTGCTATCAATGGATTGTTATAAAATTTGAGGATGTAAAAATTTTGTGTAAACGAGTTGAGTTAATTTTTTTTTACATTGTCGGGTAAGGGACAAAAACCCTTCTCCACAAAAGCCAGCCTGCGGATTTCCCGCACAAACCTTTTCGCTCATTGATTCGCGTGCGAAGATCCTGATAAGAGTATATGAATTCGGCAGACGGTATCGAGAGTAACCCTTCGAAACCACGGCGAAGCATTCTCAATTTCTAATTCGATTGTTTTTTCGAAGATTGACAACGGCAGATATCGAGCATGGCTCCCGATCAATTGCAATTACACTGCAGCTTCGACGCAATAAATCAGATGTTTCTATGCCTGAGCCACAGCCGATATCAATGTAAGCGTCCTAACCGCCACAGGGTATAAAACATAGAATTTTACTGTTACTTTCTTTTTAAAGGAGAGTGACTATGAATTCCGAAAAGAAACAGATTCCAATTTTAAAGCAGCAATAAAAAAATATTATTGAGGAGCAAAAACAGTTTGATGGTTCGGCCCGTGCCTTTTGCGAGCTT
>DYOP01000117.1 GCA_020720425.1 Bdellovibrio sp.
AATTTGAAGGAACTCGGCAAATTAATTCCGTAACTTCGGGAGAAGGAATGTTTAATATAAAATTTATTTTACATTAAACGAATACAGAATAGAGGGTAGCGACTGTTTAACAAAAACACAAGACTTGCAAAATTGAAAAATGAAGTATAAGGTCTGACATCTGCCCAGTGGTGGTGTATGAAAGTGACAGGATTTTTTCTTGTATCATAAGTCCCATTAAACGGCGGCTGTAACCCTAACGGTCCTAAGGTAGCGAAATTCCTTGTCAATTAAGTATTGACCTGCATGAGTGATGTAACGACTTCCCTACTGTCTCCAAAGTTGGTTCAGTGAAATTGCATTTTCCGTGAAGATGCGGAATATATATGGCTAGACGGAAAGACCCTGTGCACCTTCACTATAGTTTTGTATTGTGTTGAAAACTTAAATGTGTAGAATAATTGTGATGTTTATGATACCTTTTGAATAGTGGAGACGTCAGTGAAATAGCAGTCTTTTAAATTTTCAAAACTAACTTCTTGTAAAACAGTATATGATGGGTAGTTTAGCTGGGGCGGCTTCCTCCTAAAAAGTAACGGAGGAGCACATAAGGTAAATTCTAGTCAATCTTAATTGGCTTTAGAGTGTATGATTAAATTTGCTTAACTGAAAGATTAACGAATCGATCAGAGACTTTTGTCGGTCATAGTGATCCGGTGATTCTGTGTGAAAGATCATCGCCAACGGATAAAAGGTACGCCAGGGATAACAGGCTAATGACTCTTGAGAGACCTTATCGATGGAGTAGTTTGGCACCTCGATGTCGACTCATCGCATCCTGGAGCTGCAGAAGGTTCCAAGGTTAGGCTGTTCGCCTATTAAAGCGGTACGTGAGTTGGGTTCAGAACGTCGTGAGACAGTTCGGTCCTATCTACCATATATTAGAAAAAAAGTAAAAGCTAGCCTTAGTACGAGAGGAGCGGGACGGAAATACCTATAGTGAATTAATTGTTTTTGACCAAGCATGTTAATTAGCCACGTAATTAAAATTAGAACTACTGAAAGCATCTAAGTAGGAAAAAAATTTATATTATTTTCTTTAATTAGTTTAAGAAAAAAACTTAAATAGGCTTTTAAGACGTATAGTGATGTACACCAGTAAAAAGTACTAATTATTTTTATATTAAAATTCTTTTTGGTTTATTTTTTTTTATAAGAATTTTTTTTTATAAGATTTAGAATGAGTTTGATCCTGGCTCAGAGTGAATGCTTGTGGTAGGCCTTAACACATGCACGTCTAATATTTCTAACAATATGTTTAAATATGCTAAGAGGTGAGTATAAGCAAGTAGACTAACCAATAAAACAGTGATAGTTTGTTCACAACGTAATACTGTATAACAACAAAATATAAAAGATTTTTATGTTTTAATTAAATAAAGATTGCAATCGTTATTGGATGTTCTTGTACAAGATTGGTGGTAGTTGGTAAAGTAATGGTTTACCAAGCCTCATCTTTAGTTGATCTGGGAGGATGATCAATCACATTGGGATAGAAATAAGGTCCAACTTTCTTTTAAGTAGCAGCAGTGGGGAATCTTGGACACTATGCGAAAGCATGATCCAGCAATATCACGTGGGGGATTGAAGGTGTAATGCCGTAAACTCTATTCATTTATTGAAAGAATCATGATCTCGTAAATGAAAAGCTCCGACTAACTTCGTGCCAGCAGTCGCGGTAATACGGGGGGAGCTAGCGTTACTCGGAATAATTGGGCGTAAAGGGTATGTAGGCGGTTGTTATTAACATAATTTTAAAGATAATGGATTTAACCTTTTATAAAAATTATTTGATTTTTAAACTTGAGTTAAAAAGGAGATAGTCGTATTTCTAATTAAAAGTTAAAATTTGTTTTAGATTATTGAGACGGTCGGTCGGTGTAAACAACTATCTATCATTAAACTGACGCTAAAATACAAAAGTGTTGGGTCGCGAATAGGATTAGATACCCTAGTAGTCCACACCCTGACCTATGAGTGTTGAATGTAAGATTTTTTTTTGTTCAAGCTAACGCGTAAACACTCCGCCTGGGTAGTACGATCGCAAGGTTGAAACTCAAAGGAATTGACGGAGATCTGCACATGCGGTGGAACATGTGATTTAATGCGTAACTACGCGCAAACCTTACCACTGCTTGTTTGGAATTTAAATGTGTTTCTAGATATGGGTTTTAATCAGGTGTTGCATGGTTGTCGGAAGTCCGTGTTGAGAAATGTTAGGTTAATTCCCTTAACGGACGTAACCTTTACTTTAATTATGTAAAAAAAAAAAATTTTAAAATTTTGTTATTATTATGTCTTGAAGTCACCGCCTATTGATTATAGGAGGAAGGTGAGGAACAAGTCAAATCTTTATGGCCTTAATGCCTTGGGCTATCCACGTGTTACATTGGTTGTTACAATGAGAAGCAAAAAAGTGATTTTGAGCAAATCTATAAAAATGAGCCGCAGTTCGAATTGTTTTCTGAAACTTGAAAACATGAAGCAGGAATCGCAAGTAATCGTTAAAAAGAACGTTACGGTGAAAAGTAGAACTGATCTTGTACACACCGCCCGTCACGCCATGAAAGCCGGTTAAGTATGAAGTTTTCTTCTTTTTTATTTTTTATTTTGTGGATAAGTACCCCCAACTACTTATGTATATGTATAACGTGTTTTTTTAATTCATATAAATAAACATTAGTATTATAAATTATGTAATACAAATTAAATTTATAAAAGTATAGGTTCGGTTTCGAACAATAAAGAATCAAAAAAACTATAACAAGGCGACGAATATTTAGTTGGTGATTGAGGCGAAGTCGTAACACGGTAGCCGTAGGGGAACCTGTGGCTGGATCTAAAAATAGGTAGTATAATGGTAATGCACAGGTTTGCAAAACCTCGATATAGTGGTTCAAATCCACTCCTAAACTAACTAAATTCGTAGCTTAATGGTAGAGCATTAATTTTCTAAGTTATAAGATGTTGGTTCAAGTCCAACCGAATGTAAGAACATATTATATTTTGTTTGGTTGAATTTTATTTTTTTATTTCTCCTTTTATAAAAAATAAAGGTTAAAAAATAAAAAAATCTCTAACGTATTAAAAAACTCTTTTTATTATGTTAGAGTTATCAAACTCTAAAATGCACGGGTGACCCCCGGTAGCTTAAATGGTAAAGCAATTAGCTGTTAACTAATGGAGTAAAAGTTCGATTCTTTTCCGGGGAGGCTCTTTTTATCTTGTAACTCAATTGGTTAGAGTGTTTGATTGCGAATCAAAAAATGTTGGTTCGAGTCCAGCCAAGATAAAAACATTTTAATAGTTCATTAGATATTTTTAAATTTCAAGTTACACTTTAGTATAATTAATTCTAGATTTTTTGGACAAATATTATTATTTCAACTTCATAATTATGTTATTAAAAAAAAAAAAAAACCCAGTTAGAAATACCTTAAAAATATAAGCCTGAAAAAAAGAATGATTTTTATTTCTTTTTTATGTATGTTAATTGTTATATGTACCTTATGTATGTTATATACGTCAAAAACTTTGTATTCTGTTTATTTTTTAATTTTAGTTTTTATTTTGTT
>DYOP01000040.1 GCA_020720425.1 Bdellovibrio sp.
AAGACTGCACTCGGAGAGAGTTTTAATCAGACAGGCCTAACTGTTAAAATAAATTAGACTTCGCTCATTTTATGTTACCTAATATCTTTATAAATACTTTTTTTTGCTTTAGGAGTTTCTATGAGAACATCAATAAAATTTTTAAGTTTTTTTATCATTTTTTATTTCTCCCCTTTGCTTTGGTCAAACTCTATTTCATCCCCAGCTTACCCATTTAAAAAACCAAAATTAGTTGTTCTTTTAGTTGTTGATCAATTTCGAGCCGATCAAATGCTAAAATGGAAATCTTCTTATATTAAAGATGGCTATAATTATTTAATCAACAATTCAAGTTACGCTCCTTTTGCCGAATATCCTGTTTTACAAAATATGACTTGCCCTGGACATGCCATGATTTCAACCGGAAGTATCCCTAGCCAAAATAGAATTCCTTTAAATGATTGGTGGGACAAAAAAGCTAAAAAGCTTATCTACTGTATAGATGATACGGAGTTTGGAAAAAGCCCCAGGCGCCTTCAGGGCTCAAGTATTGGAGATCAAATAAAGTCAATGTGGAATGATTCAAAAGTGATAAGTCTAGCGCTAAAAGACCGAGCCTCCATTATGATGGGTGGCAAATCTGCTGATGCCGCTTATTGGTATAATAGTGACACTCTTAAATGGGAAAGCAGTTCTTATTATAAATCGACTCATAAAGATTTAGTGGGATGGCAGTCTCGACTTGCTCCACAAAAAGAGTCCACCTATATTTGGAAAAATACTAAATCTAAACAAAGTTTTATGCATAGCTATACTTGGGGTGACCCCAAAGCTTTAGGCTCACCTGAGGGGCTTAGGCAAAATATGGAATTTGCAACCCGGGCTATTGAGGCTCATCAATTAGGTCAAGGTAAAAATCCAGATTTTGTAGCAATAAGTTTATCAGCTCATGATTATGCAGGTCACGCCTTTGGTCCAGATAGTCCAGAAGTTGAAGATATGACTCTAACTGAAGATCAACTTATCTCGGACTTTTTTAAATTTCTAAATAAAAAGGTACCTGGAGGGCTCAGTAACGTTTGGATTGCCTTTACTGCCGACCACGGTGTGGCACCTTTAGTAGAAACGGCTACCGCGATTGGCCTTGATGCGGGACGGATATCTGTTAAAGACAAATTAAAGGATCTAAACCAAAATCTTCAAGATCAACTCGGAAGTTGTTCTGCAGGGTGGATTGAGGGATATAAATCTTTTAACTTTTATTTAAACGAATCTTGTACTCAAAGTAAAAAACTCACCATGTCTATTGTCAATATGAGCTTAAAAAAAATTCTTGAACAATGGCCTGGGGTTTCTTATGTGGTAACAAAGGACGAAGCTTTATACTCACAACTTCCAGGCGGCAAACTTGCTGACAATATAAAATTAAGCTATGTCCCCGGTGTTTCGGGAGATGTCATTATTATCCCTAAGCCTTTTTGGTACGAACAAGGGGCCCCCGCGACACATATGACCCATTATTATTATGATCGAACCGTCCCTGTTATGCTTATGGGAACCCCCTTTAAAAAAGAAATTATTTTAAAAAAAGTAGCTGTTTTGGATATTGCTCCCACATTGGCTTTTGCTTTAGGGATTTTAGCCCCAGCCCAAGTTGAAGGCGAAACTCTTTTTGAAATTTTCAAATCTTATAAGTAACATACAATAACAATAGGAATTATTATTTGGAATGATTAAAAACTTTTCAATCCCCTCGCTAATTATTGGCCTTTTGATAACACTGACCTCAACATTTGTTACCTATGAATTTTTAAAATTAAAATCAAAACAACAAGCCTTTAGCGACAAATCAACACTAGCCTCTATTGGCTATCAAGTTTTAGAAGGCATGGATTATTTAATTTATGACCTTCGAATGAAGGCCCTTGGCGAAAGCACCAGTCAAGCTCCTGTTATTTTGATTACCGTTGACGATGCCTCAATTGAACAAATTGGCCGCTGGCCTTGGGACAGAAATATCATTTCTCAACTGATCCAAAACACTCTAAGCCAAGGGGTCAAAGTTATTGGACTTGATGTTATATTTTCAGAACCCCAAACCAATCCCCTTGCTCCCTACTACTTAAAACAACAACTCACTACAAGTCAGTTGCCTTCTCAAATTGAGGCTTTGCTTTACCCTGATAACTCGCTAAAAAAAACAATTCAAAATTTCAGGTCTCAAGTTGTACTGGGCAGTTTTCCTGATGAAGGTATGGCCTCAATTAACGCTCCTTTTACCGATTACTGCCGTAACCAAGCCTTTAGTATGGCCAAAAGCTCTATGGTTATGTCTCCCGAAAATATTAGTTTTGTCGTTATTGATAACGCTGACCCCTTTGAATCCGTTGATTTTTCAAATTTATTTAATCCTATTTTTGAACATCTTGAGCAATCTTATATTAAAAATGAGTTACCCAAAGTATTTTTTAAAAACATTGAACAACTATTGCCTCAAGAAATTTCGCGTCTTCAAATTTTACTTAATCAAAATCGAATGAGATATTGCCAAAGGTGGCTATCTGATAAAGACGAATTTATTGAAACCTCTATCAAATTTTTTGAGAGCATCCAAGACGGTCCCCTGGCCTCTGTTGAAAAAGCCAAAAGATGGTCTTATTTTAAAAATAATATTAAAATATATCCTTTTAATCAATACGATTCTTGGACCATTAATCATAAAGACATTCAAGGTGAAGCTCTTTATACGGCTTCATTTGCGGCGCACCAAGACGAGGACGGTAAAATTCGAAGGCTTCCTTTGTTTTTTCGAACCGGTAATCGCTTAGGCCTAAGTTTTATTCCCTCACTGGCTCTTCAAACTTATCTTGCTATTAACCCAAGTTACCAAGCTCAAGTTGAAATTGATATTGACCCAAAAAACTCCGAACAAAAAATCATCACTTCTGTATCAATTGTTGATACGTCGACTAACGAAATAATACAAAAAATTCCGGTTAATAACCGCGGTCAAATTTTAATAAAATATTCAGGAAGTCGTAATATGTTTGCCTATGTTCCGGCAAAAGAAATATTAAATAATTCTGACCAAATGACAATTTATCAAAAGCTTCGCCCCAAAGGCAGTCATGAGTTTTTTGTAGCTCAAAAAACAGTTAACAAAAAAGAATTTCTTAAAAACAAAGTAGCCCTAATTGGGGCAACCGCAACTGCTGTCTATGATTTACGGGTAACACCCTTTGATAAAAACTATCCTGGGCCTGAAACTCACTTAACAGCCTTAGCTAATTTAATTGAGCAAAATTATCTTAAATCTCCCCCTTGGGAGTTTAAGTACTTACCCTATGCTATTATAGTTTTAGGTCTTTTAATAACCCTATGGTTAAGTTATTTTGGTCCTCTTACTGGAGTCATTTTTTTAGGATTTATCTTATCCTCACTTCTTACGTTTGATATTTACTTGTACAAAAATGGATCTGTTTTTAGCTTATTATTTCCCTTTTTATTAATTTTAATTTTATTTATCAGTATAACTTTAGTAAAATATTTTACTGAAGAACGTAAAAAAAGAGAGCTTCGATCTACATTTAGTAAATATGTTTCACCTTCTATTGTTGATGAAATTTTAAGTTCACCTGATAATATCGAGCTGGGCGGAAAAAAACAAAACGTCTCCATCTTTTTTTCAGATGTCAGAGGCTTTACCACGATCTCAGAAAAACTTGATCCCCACACCTTAACCCAAGTTTTAAATCGTTACCTCACTCCGATGACTCAAATTGTTTTTAACAATAAAGGCACTCTTGATAAATATATGGGCGATGCGGTGATGGCCTTTTTTGGAGCTCCATTAGGTTTTAGCGACCATCCCCAGATGGCCTGCCAAGCGGCACTTGATTCGATAAAAAAACTCAAATTAATTCAAGACGAGTTTCAAAAAGAAGGGCTCCCTTTAATTGATATTGGTATTGGCATTAATACCGCCGATGTTAACGTGGGTAACATGGGGTCTGATACTGTCAGAAGTTACACCGTTATGGGTGACGGGGTTAACTTAGCCTCAAGGCTTGAGGGGATTAACAAAGAGTATGGGACCCGCATTGTTATCAGTGAGTTTACCTATGAGCTAGTCAAAGAAACTTTTTTATGCCGAGAGCTTGATTGGGTTAAAGTAAAAGGCAAAAACAAACCCGTTGTTATTTACGAACTCTTAGGAAAAAAAGGTGAAAACCACCTATTTGAACCTTTTTTAAACACCTATCAAAATGCGATTGAGCAATATCATTTATCTCAGTTTGATTTTGCCCTTTCTAACTTAAACCAAATCATAAAAGAATTTCCCTCTGACCCTGTAACGGGGCTTTATATTGAAAGATGCACCGAGTATACTCAATCACCCCCACCCTCTGATTGGGATGGCGTACACACAATGAAGACTAAATAATGAAAAAGTATTTTATTTTATTTGGCTTAATTAATTTTTTATTTATTTCTTCACAGGCCTTTTCAAGCCTACCTTCTTATACCCTTTCAGCCAATCAATCTAAACAAAATACCGACGATCAATCGGTCGAGCTTGAAGGCCAGGTGTTAGTTACTTTTAATGGTAACACTTTAAGTGCCGATTATGCAAAAATTCAATTTGGTACTCACTCTATCTATGCCAAGGGTCATGTTAAAATTGTTTCAACTGAAGCCACCCTTATTGGATCAGAGGCCCTGTTTGATCTAGAAAACTCGTCTGGACTGATTCACCACTCTCAGCTTATATCAGGTAACGTTTATTTTGAAGGTCAAACTATTTACAAAACACCTGAAGGTGAATATGTTACTGTAAATGGCAAGTACACTACTTGCCAAAACTGCCCCGAAACATGGAGCTTTGTTACCAGTAAAATAAGGGCTCATTTAGGTGGCTATGCCTACATGAAAAATTTATTTATTCGATTTGGTGGAGTCCCTGTTTTTTGGATGCCCTATTTAGTTGTCCCCCTTAAATCAGAAAGGCAAACGGGCCTATTAACCCCTGAGTTTGAATTTTCAAGCTTAGGAGGGCTTACCGTTAGTCAAAGCCTGTTTTGGGCAATTAACCCCTCGCATGATATCACCTTATCTCTTAAAAATTATGAACTCAGAGGGCTTAAAGGACTTTTTAATTATCGATACTTTTTAGATAAAAAATCATACGGAGAGCTTGATCTTGGATCTCTAAATGATAGAGTGGTTACTCAGTCTGAAAGGTTTTCTGAATTTTCAAAAAATACAACTCCAAACGCATCTTCTCGCTGGTTTTTAAAATACAAACATTTTTTTGAACTCCCCGACAATACCATCTATAGAGTTAATATTAATAATTCAAGTGATTTGCAATACGCAAAAGATTTTCCTCTGGAAACCCTAAATCACGGTGACCCAGCCATGGAAAATAGAACAAGCCTTACAAAAAACTTTAATAGCACCCACACCTCGATTGAGCTATCTTACCCAATTAATCTCCTCGAATCAGATCCCCTTTCTAATAATCAATACTCGGTTCATCGAATGCCTGAAATTAATATAAATAAAACCGCTCAGCCTATGGGCTCTAGTTTATGGTACTATCAATGGAATCTTAATTCTGTGCAGTTTGCAAGAAACTATATGAGTTATGATGATCTTGAAAATACAACCGATTCTAATGGTAACACGATTAAAAAAGTAACCACACTGGCCTCAACTTCTTCGCCACTTTGTCAAACCGATCCCAAGTGGTACCTCAATTCTGATTGTGTTCCCACAACAGATGGCATTTATGATCCGGCTTTAGATCTTATTCGCACAGGCCACAGACTAACATTAGATTCTATGCTTTTTAGAACCTACGAGTGGAATCAGTTTTATCTAACACCTTCATTTTTAATCAAAGATCAAACCTACCGTTTTGATATTGCCGATCTTGGTGGTGCCCATCGCACTTTTGCACGGCTTAATTTAGCAGCCTTTACGCCTTTTTATCGGTTATACAATAATGGTAACTTAAAACATGAAATTCAGCCGGAAATGACTTTTACTACAATTCCGTGGTTAATCGAATCGACCCATCCTTTTTTTGGCAATAGTGCCGCGACTCCCTATACCCAATCTATTAACATCTCAGATCAAGATCTCAACAGCCCGTGGGGACTTCAATTTGACTATCATGACCGAGTTTTTGACAGAAAAGTTGTTACCACATCTATTCTTAATAAATGGACAAGAAAATCTTTTTTAAATCAAAATGAAAATTCAAACTCTTACCAAACCCTTGCCACATGGCGACTTTCACAAAGTTATGATCTTTACCAAGAAGAATTATCACTAACTACAAAAGAGCCTTTAAGTGATCTCAGCTCTGAGCTATCTCTTTATTTAAATCAATTTCGAATCTATCAAAAAGCTTCTTATTACCCCTATCAAAATATTTCTAACCACTCAACCCGTGCACGATATATTTTACCCTCCCAAGACTTTATCGAAATATCTCATTTGCTTTCGTACAACATAACTCCGGGTAAAGAAACCGACCCCAAGCTTAGAACCGAAGACACCACACTCTATTTTAAGCATCAATTTTATCACTCAACCCTCTTAGCCCGAGGAACATGGGATGGTAACTATAGTAACCAAACCGGTGGCAGGCTTAAATCAGCTGGAATTTCAGCACAGCTCAGTTTGCCCGGTGATTGTTGGTACTTAACTCTGGCCCACTATCAAATTACAGGCGGCGATAGTGTAACCCGAATTAATTTTGACTTTATTTGGGACCCCAAAAAAAGGCCCACCGTCCCCGAAGATTTTTTTACTCAAATTGGATTTTAATTTAATTTTGAAGCCACCCGGCCATCCATGGACTCTACATGCATGGGCTATCCCTGCGCATGAAGCGGCTATCCCTGCGCATGAGGCGCCTGAAGGGCAATAAAAATTGATTATTTAACTCCAAATGCTGCAAATGAATCATTAACAATAGAGATATATTTTTGATCAAAACCAAAGCTTGGGGTTTTGACTATATCAAGCAAATGATTACGACCATCTAAAAAATCATCATCCGCAGAAAATCTTTTTAAATGGGCCGAAAATAATTTTGCAAAATCATTTCTTAGCATGGCAGGATTCGAATAGATTTTCCATAATATTGCAAAATAAGCTCCTCCCATATTATGAATTTCACCACCAGGTCCAGGTGCGCCTTCATTAAAATATTCTGTGATAGATGCTTTTGAGGCTAAAGAATTACGAATTTCAAAACCACTCATTGTGTTCATAAAAGCTTGACCTATACGTGGATCCTCCGGAAACAAAAGCGCTTGATGCATATCGGCCTGTCCTTCGTTAATCCCTGTAATACAACCCATTGCAGAAGAACAAAAAGGCCCAATTGGATTCCATTTACCATTTATATTATACCTGTAATAATACTCTTTATTTGTGTTGGTATAATTACATCTATAAACAGGATACGCTACATTATTAACAGTAACAGAGCCTGAAGAAGATGAAGAACAGGAAGCTCCTGTAATTAAATCACTCCCGATAGAATAATAAAAATTAGCATGCCCCATTTCATGGGCAAAAACCTCGGCCTGATGAGCGACTTCACCCGTTATAAGACCATCTTTAGTTTTTAACACCCCCATTACAACATCTGAAGATCCAGAACTCGAAGACGAAAAATAAGCATTATTAGGCACAGATTCTGTACTCGAAGTAACATTAATTTTTTTATTTTCTGCAGAATACTCTCCGGCATCTCGTTTCATAACATCTAATTGTTTGTTAAGCCAATAATAGGCCATTAACTGAGATAGTTTTTTATCTGATTTATCATTTTGATAATTTACAATGAGGTCACTTGATGAAAATTGATTTCGATCTGATGAATTTACACTGCCCCGATATACATTAAAACTTGGATTAGATAAATAGCCACTACTTGGTATTTCAATCTTAGGGCTAAACTTTTGTAGATGGCTAATATTAGCCCCATACCCTTGTTCTGATTGCGAAAGCACGTTGTTTTTAACATGGACCAGGTTTTTGTAAATCAAACACGCATTACCACCGCCCGATTGCAAAACCAAATTGGAACACTCACCTTCGGTAAATAAGCGATTTATTTTATTAATCTTAAAGTTATTTTCTACTAAAACTGATCCCGTTTTATTATAGACTAAAATTTTAACATTAAATGTAGACGCTAAATTTTTTGGATCAATTACAAACGAAAGTGATTGCCCCGATGAAGTGACTGAAAAGTCTTTATTTAAATTCGAGTTCCCCTCAACAACAACTGAAATTTTACTCACCTCTGGTTTAATCTCAAATAGAGTTACTTTCGCCCCCGACAGATTAACAGAAGAACCTAGACCTTGAATTTTATACTTATCAGTAGGAGCAAGGATAGGCCCCCCTCCTTCTGTTGGACCTGTAAGAGAAGAGTTTAATGAAGTATCGAGCACGGGCTGAAACCCGCCTGAGCAATTTTGAAAAGACAAAATCATAACCAATGATAGTAGGAAAATTGATAATGTAGTTTTAATACGAGCCAAATTAAAAAAAGAAAAATTAATATACTTCATGTTCCCCCCAAATCAATGACTCAAATAGAATACACCATGGTCAATCATTATAAAAAATAATAATTCTTATGCCATCATGCTGTTTTAAAACGACACACTCATCAAAACGCACTTCTTAAACCAAAAAAAGTTGGATCAAATTAAGACAAAAACTGTCATTAACAAACAAAAATTGTCACTCAGTTACCCTATTTTGATTTTGAAATACAATATCGCTGCACAAGAGAATAGAGGAGATAAAAATAATTGTGCCTCAATATTGCATTGGTGGTCTGGGTACTTTAATACCTTGAGGAGGTTTGAGATGGGTTTTTTAAGTTCACTAATTAAAGGTTTTACTTCGAGCGATGCTATTTTTATGTGGGTTATATTGGCTCTACAAATTGCCAGCATAACAATTATTATCGAAAGATTTATCGCACTTTATTTAAAAAACAATGATAATTCAGAAGCCCTTATACAAAATCTAAGTCTTGATATTAGATCAGGCGATATTCAAAAAGCGTATAAAAAAGCCTCACAACTGGCAACCCAACACCCTGCGGGAAGACTGGCTGAAACAGCACTGGGAGCGAGTTTAAATTTTTCAGGACGAGAGGAAATTACAACAAGGCTTCAAGAAGCCCTCTATCAAGAAACCACATTAATCGAAAAACGAACTGGGTTTTTATCAGTATTTGCCAACGTTGCCACACTTATGGGGTTACTCGGGACAATTGCTGGTCTTATTGCCGCATTTGTGAGTATTGGTAATATGAACGGAGCTGAAAAAGCGACCTTACTATCAAACGGTATTGCTCTAGCTATGAACACAACCGCCTACGGCTTAATTGTAGCTATACCAAGCATGATTATGTACGCCGTACTACAAAACAGAACAACGCAGTTAACAGAAGACTTAAATAAAGCCTCTATGAAAATTCTAATTCAATTGGGTTTTCAAAACGAAATTTCTGGTCACTTTAAAAAAGCTAAGTAAACCCGTTTACGAGGAGTCTTAGGTTATGAATACACAATCGCCCACAACACATAAATCAGGTTCCAAGGATCTTAATTTAGATCTTAATATCATGCCCGTTCTTGATATTTTATCGACCTTAATCGTATTTTTACTTTTAAGTGCTGTGTGGATTCAATTTAACTCCCTAGGTTCAGAAAATGCCAATGGTGTGACTTCCATTGTAAACAATAAACCTGAAGTAACACTTGAGGCTGTTTTTGAAGGTAACTACCTATTTTTAAACATTAAAAACTCAAATACAGCCAGAGCTCTGACCACTCAAAAAATTTATATCCAAAATTCTGAAAACCGAAAATCTCTAACTCAAAATCAATATGGGCACTTTAAAACTTCTCAAAAGCTCCCAATGGCTCAAACCACAAAAGACACACAAGCCTCAGTAATAAATATTAATTCAACTCAAATTGAAAAAGCTTTAGATGCCATAATTACTAATCATCCTAATATTAAAAACGCAATTATTATTCCTAATCAAAATAGCCCCTATCAAACCGTGGTCACACTGATGGATTTGGTCAGCCATAAAGGAGTAAAACAAATTGCTCTTGGGTATAAAGGAGAATAAAATGAAGTTTGAACTATCAGAATCACTTTTTAATCAATTTACTAAAAATCAAAATTCAAAAAAAAATTTTGCGTTTGGCCTGTCTCTGACCTCTTTAATTGATGCTTTTTCGATACTTGTTATATATCTTTTAGTTGCCACACAATCGGGGGCTAAGGATCTTGATATCTCAAACTCAAAAGATATTCCTTTAGCAAAAACTGAAAATAAACTGATCACTAATTCTCTTTTAGTCCAAATAAACTCAAGTGATATTGTAATAAATAAAAATTCATTTAAACCTGAACAAATAAAACAATACATCAATCAAACCGTTAAAAATAATCCCGAAGTTTCAATTATTATTGCCGCCGATAAAAATATTAAGTTTAAGACTATTCAGGACACCTTAAGCCAAATTCGATTATCTGATGCTAAAAAAATTGAATTTTTAACTCAAAGGACACAATAATGAGCTTTTATAAAATCTTTATTGTTAGTTTGGTTTTAACTATAAATGTGCTGGCTCACGCTCAAAATAAAATTGATATTTCTGAGCACAATAAGGCTGCTGTTCAAAAGTTAGAAACAATTTTGTTAAATCTAAATAAAACTGAGCCCAGCTATCCCCTGACTCTTTCGCGAGTAGCCCAACTTTACTCCGAAATTGCTACCCATGAATTTAACAAACAAATCGAAACCAACTGTGAAAACTGTACAGAGGCCGCTGACTTACGAAAAATAAGCATTTCAAAATACAATGAACTTTTAAAGTTTAAAATTTCTGAAGATCAAAAAGCGGATATTCACTTACAATTGGCTATATTGTACCAACAAACCAGCCAATCAGATAAATCGCTTGATGAGCTTAACATCTTAGTTAAAACAACTTCAAAAAAATCTTATAACAACAAAGCCATTTCTAATGTGGCGCTTTTACAACGAGGTCATTACTATTTTATACAATCTGAATTTAAAAAAGCCAAAAATGATTACGAAAAAGTGCAAAAAGATCTACTCAATTCGGATGATCAACAACTTTATTTATATAGACTGGCCTATACTTACACCAGTTTAAACCAAATAAACTTAGCAAAAAATACTTACGAAAATTTAATAAAACAAATTAATTTAAGTCATTCTGATATACAATTTGATGTTTACTATGACTACTCAAAATTACTTATTGATAATATTGAAAATCAAAAAAAAGTAACTCAAATAATTTTGCTTCACGCCGAAAAACTTGATCCGAAATTAAAAACAAGGCTGTTATTTCAGCTAGGTGATGAAACCTATCGCATTCAAAAATTTATTATCTCAGAAAAACTCTATTCACAAATTGAACCTCAGTTACTTGGTTCCCAACTGGACCAATTAAAAATTAAACTTCGCTTAATCTCTATTAAATCTCATTACAACAATAAAGCTCCCTTAGAATCATTTAAAATCCTTGTTCAAGAAAGCTCTCAATGTGAATCTACCACCTGCAAACCTATTAAAACTGAAATCAGACAATTTGTTTTGGATACCCATAAACTAAAAAAATCAAAGCCTGATGAACAAATTTTAAATTTATATTTAGCCTATTTAGAAATATATAAAGATGAGCCTGTTTTATTTTTAACAGCCGCTGAAATTGCGCAATTTATTAATAAAGTTCAAATTGCAAGAAGCCTGTTTGAATCAGCCATTTTATTAGAAACAAACTCAAAGTTAAAAGAAGAGTATTTACAAACCAATATTCACCGCGCCCAAGCCTCGGGTGATATCAATGACAAAAAACTAAGTTATTTATTTTACTTAAAGCATGGCTCTCAAACTCGAATTAAAAATGAAATTACATTTGAATTGGCCCAAAATGATTTTAATCAAAAGCAGTTTGACAAAAGTTACCCCGCTTTTGACTCTATTGCCAAATCCCCTATTTTTACTCTCAAACAAAGGCAAGAGGCTATGAGGCTAGCCCTTGAGTCATTAATTCAATTAAAAAATCACTCTCAAATCATTATTGCTACAGAAGAATATAAAAATATTTTTAAATCAGAATATAATTATTTAAGTAAAATTCAATTAACCGCTCAAATAAATAATATTAACCTAAAATCAAACGAAAAATATTATGATACAAGTTCAGCAAACACTCAATTTGAAGAACAAAAAAAATTAATTTCGAGTATTTCTGATAAAACGGTTAAAAAAGAACAAATAAAAAGACTTTTTGAGTATGCCAATAAATCAAACTCATTTGAAAATAAAACTTATGCTCTGATTTTACTGGCTACTCAGACCAATTTAACTCGATCAGAAAAAAATGAAACTCTTTCTGAGTTATATAATCTTTATTTACAATCTCATAATTACCCAATGGCTTTTGAATTAAGCAAAAAATACCCAGAACTTAAAATTTCTTATTTTAATCAAGCCGTATTAGCCGAATTAGCTCTTTTACCAAATCAAGCCAAAATTTATTACGAAAAATCACTCTCTGAAAAATTAAATCTAAATCAAAAAATGTTAGTTATTGAAAGACTCATTACAATTAGCCCTAACCCCGACCAAGTGATTAAAAAAAATATCACTTTTTTAAAATCTCAACCTCGCTTTTTTGATAAAGTCACAAGCTATTTAATTTTAAAGTATAAAGAACCCACCTATGCTATGCATTTAGGCCGCTCTTCTAACTATACTAAGCTAACACAAACAGCCCTATCAAGACTTCAATTAATACCCCATATCCAATCATCTCAAAAATTATTGCAATCACTTGGCTTAAACTTTAACCCTAAATCAATTTCAGCATATAAAACTCAACTTCAAAAATTAGATCAATTACTAACCCAAAGTGTTCAGGCCAAAAATATTCAAGCCCAAAGCTTTGCCTTACTTGCCATACATATTGAAAACCTCCGATTTGCAAAAAAATTAGCTCTTTTATCCGATAAAAAACCCGAACTTAAAGCAAGCATTATTGAGTTATCAAAACCCTATCTCGAAAAATCTTTTTTAGCTAAACACAGTTACTCACAACTTATGACGGGGTCCGTTTACCCCTTATGGAAAAAGGAAATTAATATAGGACGATACGAGCTTTTCTCTTTTTATAAATCTGAATACCGTTACTTTCAGCAATTAGTAACCGAAGCCTCAGGTCTTAAGCTTGAATTTAATTCTCTTATTTCGCTAATGGAGGAACGATACCAAGCTTGGCTCGATTTAAGAAAAAATGGAATTATCAATGATCAAGGCGAACAATTTGCGTCACTTGAGTCACAATTTGGCAGCCCTTTGGTAGCACAAATAAACAAAAACGCTTTATCTGCAAATAAATGAGGTAGGAGACATGAAAATTAAAATTATATTGGCCACAGTCTTGCTTTTCTCTATCTCGGGATGGTCTAAAAAAAAGGACCATCTTGGAAATTTAGAAACCAATATGAGCTTTCGAGGTAGCTCGGTACATGGGCAAAAGCTAGCACCTATTGGTCTAAATACCATGGTAGATGATGATAAATATTTAGACGAACTTGTCGGTCCAAGAATTGATTTTAAAGATCGGCAGGTAAAAATTAAAAAATAAAGGGATAAACAAGTATGGCACACACAAACCGATGGATCATAGAAGAAATTCTAACCGGCCAAAAAAGATCTGTCAGGACTGTCAGTGCTGAACCACACTTAGTGTACTTGCCCACAAAAGTACAGCTCACTCTGATTGATGATTTAGAAGCTCTTAAAAACGAAAACATCCCCTATCACGAAATTTCGCAGCTTCATACAAACCAACAAAAATTTGAGTTTCAAAAAGTTCGTGTCTATCTGGCCGATCAAAACACTCTCGACTCTGATCTATTCCAAAGACCTGATACAAAAAAAGATGAACATAAACAAATGATTGGGTATTTAAAAAATACAGCCCTTGTTCATTTTGGATTTTTATTTCTTTTTATATCTGTTAGTTATTTAATCACCTATTTTGAAGAAAAACCAAAACAAGTTATTAACGCCAAAATTGAACTTATCAATTCTCAAACTCCCCCACAGCCCCAGGCACCTGTAAAACAGATTGTTAATAAAACTTTTAAACCAAAGCTAACAAAAAAAATAACTCAGGTGACCCCTTATCAAAAAAATAAAATCATTAATTCTAGTATAAAGGTTGCTCCAAAAAAATCTACTCAAGATCATGAATTTTTAAATGCTCTAAAATCAGGTTCGGGCTCAGGCGGTAACTTTAAAAAAATAGTTAAATCGATTGGTCAGGGAAAAGGCTCAGGCGGTTCAAGTTATGGCCAGAGTATGGGAGGCCTTAGCTCAATGGTTAGCCAAAAAGGTTTATTAAGCACCCAATCAGGCCGTGGCTCATTAAAATCTACGGGTAACTTAGGATATGGTTCGGGACGCTCTGGCGGTTCACAAAGTACAGGCATGGGGGTTAAGGTTGTCGCAGCCTCTGGCGCATTTTCAATCCCTGGGGCTGAAGATGGCGATTTAGCTGCTTATGGTTTAGATCGAGATCAAATCACCGCTGTTATTAATAAACATAAAGGAGAAATTACCTACTGCTATGAAAGCTCTTTAAAATCAAACCCCTCGCTACGAGGAAAAGTTTCGATTCAATTTATAATTAACCCCTCTGGCCGAGTCAGTAAAGCTAACATTGCAGAAAGCAGTGCCCAAAGCCCCACTCTTGAATCCTGCATGATCGCAAAACTAAGATCATGGAAATTTCCGCAACCCATTGGCAAGGTCAATGTGGATGTGCTTTATCCGTTTCACCTCACTCAACTTGGTCAAAGGTAAAATACCGCTAAAAAAATAAAAAGGGAGTTAATATGAATTTTAAATCAATACAAAAAATAACAACAGCCAGTTTTACCTTTTTTATTGCATTTTCATGCTCAGAATATAATAAAAACCCCGTCGAAGATATCACTCAATACCGCGAATATTCAAAATCTGAGATTGATAAAGATAAAGTCGAACCCCAAGTTATTGAAAAAACAATTATTGTAGAAAAACCAACCCTTGTTACCCAAGAGCAAGTTAAAATTGATGGTAACCTCATGAGCATTCAGGCTAGCGATGTCATCACTTTTACGGAAGGCTTAAATTCTGAATTTTCAATTTCTACTACAAGTTTTATCCCCGATGTTAAAACAAAACTCACAGCAGACACTCTGCCAAGCGGGATGAGTTTAAAACAGGTCAGCGTGAACCAAAACGAGACTAAATATAAGTTATCATGGAAACCTGAACGATATTTTGTGAAATCAAATCAAATTTTTGAAAAATTAAATTTAACCTTAACCTCGCAATTTGACAGTGCAAAAGAAGGACTCAAAGCGATTTCAATTAAAAAGACCCTAACCATTTTGGTGGTTAAGCAAAACGTAGCCCCAACCGATCTTAAAGTTATAGGTCTAGAAAATTCAATTGCCCAAGGCAAACAAACCTCATTTGTAATTCAAGTTAAAGTTCCTGGCTACGACTCTCAAACAGCAGATAAACCGATTTTAGTTTTATCTCCTGATAGTAGCTCACTCACACCCACATCAGTAAGTGAGGGCGATGCCACAAGGCATATACGTTTTAAATCAAACGAATCGGTTAAGTACTTAAAAGATGATATATGGTCATTTGAATTAATATTGGATACTCAAAACGTAATACTCTCAAGTAACAAAATTCAATCTCTAAAAATGATTGCTAAAGTTTATAGCCCCAATGGCTTATCTACCCCCGAACAACTCATAAGAGTTAAAATTGAAGGAGCCTCAAATGAAACTAAATAGTATAACCTATTTATCAGCATTAATTGTTACTTCACTTATTAGCTTATCTCAACATAGCCATGCTAAATCATTAGCTGATGATGTTAACGATCTTGGGGGTAATAAAACCTTATTAAAACTATCTTCAGAATTATCACCTGATAAAAAAATTAGAGTCGTTCAACAAAGATTAGTAGATAGAACCAATCGTTTAGAGTTTACAGGCAAATGGGGATCGCAATTAAGCGGTCAGTCTTATTTACAAACTCAATCCCTTGAAGTGGGAGCTGAGTATCATATCAATCCTCGCTGGTCACTTGGGGTTATCTACTCAGACTACACTCACAAACTTTCTCCCGAAGGTGAACGCGTATTTAGTGAAGCCAAAAAATCATTTTATAGTAATCAAAATATTGCAATTAGTTACCCTGATATTGATGTTCCTGGTGATTCGGTTATAGGTCAAATTCAATTTTATCCCATCTATGGAAAACTTAATTTTTTTGATCAGTCCATCATTCAATTTGATATTTCTATGATATTAGGAGCTGGGCAAATTAATTTAACAAGCGGGCCCACTCAAATTACCAATTTAGGCATAGGCAGTGGTTTTTGGATAAATAAAAATATTTTAGCTCGTTTTGAAGTTAAATATAATAACTACAAAGACAAAGACTTAATTTACAAAACCTCTCGAGATTTAGAAATTATGACCGGCCATATTGGGATTGGTGTATTTTTATGATCAAATTTAAAACCTTATTTAAATTTATTCTTATAGGGTTTGTTACGGCCGTGCCAAACCTTCAGGCAAAAGTTAATACTGATCATAAAAAAAATAAATCAAAAAATGAAAGTATCACTCAAAATAATAACACACAAAAATCAAATTCTCATTTAAATACATCTGTACCCAAAACTTCCCTTTTAAATCCTGAGCCTTCTTTATCAGAAAATGATTATATCCAACTCGATAAAGCCAGAAAAAAGTTTGAACAGAAAAAATATACTGAAGCTATTAATTTATATAACTTAATCCCTAAAAATTCGAGCTTATGGCCATTATCCCTCGAAGAAAAAGGCTGGGCTTACTATCACCTTAAAGATTACTCAAAGGTATTAGAGCAAACCCAAACATTAATTGCTTACCCTATAAACCAGTTAGGATTGTACGAGTCCTATTTACTTAAACTCTTATCAGAAGTTAAAACTTGCCAATACGAATCAGCTTTTAAAACGATTGAATTATTTAAAACCCACACAAAAAATCGTATTTATAATATTGAATCTATAAATCAGGTCAGTGCTAAAACATTAGTTACTCAACTTATTAATAACCCCTTTGATATGTCACTTAACAATAAATTACCTCAATTATTTATGAGTTCAAAACAAGTTAATTTAACCCTATTTTCAAAATCACTATCTGAAAAAGAAAAAATAAATTGGCTCTCAAAATATTTATTGCAATCAAAAACTCAAGAGCTTGAAAGTTTAAAATTAGTTATACAAAAAATTAAAATTCTTGAAGTTGAAACCGAACAAAGGGTTGTGAGAGACTATAATAATCACACCCAAAATGGCGAGATAAGCTCATTTAAAAAAACCACTTATGATGAACTCACTTTTAGAGCTGATGATTTACCCTGGGTCGATGAACTGGGGCAGTTTGAAGTGGCCATGAATGCCTGTAAGCAAAAAAGGAGAATGCTATGAAATCTCAGCTCAATTTAATTGTTTTTTTAACCTCACTCACCTCAATCATCTCATTTTCTTCTTGTCAGCAAACATCTCAAGATCACTATGCTCAAAAGCCTCAATCACCTCAAGCCCCCACTCAAATTCCAAAATTTGATCCTATCGTAGTTAAAACCCAAGAATGGGTAACACTTGACTCTGGCAACAATGATTTAACCTTAAAACCCCAAGCCGATATATTATTTGTTATTGATGATAGCGTAAGTATGAAGCAAACCCAAGCCCAACTGACTAAAAATATTAACGAATTTACAAAATCATTTTTAAAAAATAACCATGTCGATTTTCGTATTGCTGTTACCACCAACTGGGACCACTACACCGAAAGTTTTTCAAGACTTAATCCCCAAGGGCCTGGTCAGCTTAAAGTAACCTCTTCAGGAAAACCCTTTTTAAGCCGATCTGACAAAAATTTATCACAAGAGTTACCAAAGCTTTTAAATGTCGGCACCCGGGGGCTGGCCTTAGGTGGCGCCGAGCATGAAGCCTTTTTTACACCCCTCTTAGCTGTACTTGAAAATTCACAGCAAGCCTCAACAGACTCTTTGGCCTCATCTCAATCGGGATTTGTTCGCAAAGGGGCCCACTTATTTATTATTATCGTATCCGATGCCGATGATATGTCGGTTGATATGACCCCTGGCCAAGCCGCTCGCCGAGTAATTGAACTAAAAAATGAAAGTGATGCTATTATCAAATCCTATGGGGTATTGGTTTCAAAAAACGACCCGGATGCGGTTAAAGACCATGGACTTAAAAAAATTCCTGGTTACCATCCTGAGTGCTTTGAAAAGCAAGGCAAAGGTTATGTAGATAATGGACTTTGCCCCGATTCTTTTGGGCCCGAAAGACTTGAGTCTTTTATTAATGAACTTAATCAAATGAACTCAACAGAATATGAAAAATCCAGCTCGATTTTTAGACTGACTCAACCCAAATTTGGTCAATATCTAGGTCAGATGGGTCTTGAAATTAATAACAAAGTTTTACATAAAGAGATTTCTCTTCAACAAAAGCCATCTTTTGGAAAAGATTATAATCCTCAAATCAAAGTTAGTTATAAAATTTCAAATAAATCTATTCCACTCTTAATAATTAAAGATTGGATATTTCAAGCCGACTTAAATAAAATTATCATTCAATCAAGCTCAATTACAAAGCTCCCTCAAGGAGGAGTGTTTGAAGTCAGCTACTTACCAGTTACTGTAATTTTAAAATAAAAAAAAAGGTTCTTTTGTTAAAAGAACCTTTTTTTAAGTTTTTTTTAAAAAATCAAAAACGACTATTGAGCAGCAGGTGTTGCTTCAGGAGCAGCTTCTGTTTCAGCGGGAGCAGCTTCTGCAGCGGGTGCTGTTTCAGCGGGAGCAGCTTCTACAGCAGCTTCAGGAGCAGGAGCTTCTTTAGAGCAAGTAAAACCTGTAGTTAATGATAATGCCAATAATGATAATGCTAATACTTTTTTCATGTTTAATCCTTTCGATGTAAAAAAGTTGTAAAAGATAATTATATCGACACCTTGATTCTGACAAGTTCTTTAAATATGTCAAGATGCGCAATTTTGTATATTAATAGCTCCCATGGTTTAATTATTTTAATTAGCATAAACTTTAAATGTAGTTAAGCTCTCTCTGGTTAGATAATAACAATCAGATTATTAAAATCGGATTACTAATATCAGATTAAGCTATCAGATTATAGCTATCAAATTATAGCTATCAGATTATAGCTATCAGATAGCAACTAGTACTACGACCATTTAATTTTTGCCGGTTTTGGTCCTGCTTTTCTGCGGCTTAAATCGACTTGACCTTCTCGCAACGAAAGGCCCGTATAAAGTTTAAATACAAATTTGGCAAAAATTAAATGGTCGTAGTAATAGAACCTCTGATATAAATTATTTATCTGAAATGAACGTGATATAACCGTTATATGAATGTGATATAACCGTTATATGAATGTGATATGAACGTGATATGAGCATGATATGAGATTTCACATCATATAGGCTTTTAGCAAACTTAGGGTATTTATGAACATGAAAACCAGTGTACTCCTTCTTAGCGGCGGGCTTGATTCCGTGGCTCAACTTTATCTGCCCGAATCTAAAAAACACCAGTTTAAACTCGCTATCACTGTCAATTATGGTCAAAAGGCTTTTACCAACGAGCTTATAGTAGCTAAATACCATTGTAAAAAATTAAATATCCCTCACAAATTGATTAAAATTCCATTTTTGGCATCTTTGTCAAAGTCATCTCTAACGGACTTACATAAAAAAATCCCTCAAGGTAAAGACATTCAAATTGATAACAAAAAAGTTTCAACCCAGTCGGCAAAATCAGTTTGGGTACCAAATCGAAACGGTCTTATGCTTAATATTGCTGCTGTTTATGCAGAAGCGTTAAACACAAAATTTGTTATTATGGGTTTTAACAAAGAAGAGGCTGTTACTTTTTCGGATAATTCGACCCAATTTATGAACTCGGCCAACCATTTTTTTAGTTTTTCAACTCAAAACAAAGTTAAAACATATAGCGCAAGCCATAATATGGATAAATCCCAAATGGTAAAAATCTTAAAAAATCAATCTGATCTTTCTTTTTGGAGCCTTTGGCCCTGTTACCAAAATCAAGCCACTTGGTGCGGCCAATGTGAGTCTTGCCAAAGATTTAAACGTGCACTAGAGTCTTCAAAAATTTCTTGGAAGGGTGAACGTGATAAAAACAAAGCATTTATTAAATATCTCCGAAGTCTATGATGGTCGTCAACTATCACCCCTTTGGATCTATCAAAATCATGGTTTATTGGGTACAAGTTTAGTCAGTTGGATTGGCCCCTGTAAAATTCCTGATAGTAACATTGTTGATACAGAAGACCTACTGAATAATCAAAAAATTGAGGGCGATTTAATGCTTCATTTTATTGGAGAATTTTTTACACCTCATTTAGTTGAGATTGTCTATCTTCAAAGGCTAATGGCCAGCTTAATTAAAGACCTTCTTCAAGAACAGGCCCCTGAATTTTTTTTAACAAGGTCAGGCGATGATCTTTATTTTGATGATAAAAAATTAAGTATTTCAATTGCAACAAGAGCGGTTCAATCAAGCCTTCTGCATTTTGCTCTTAATATCACCAACAAAGGAACTCCCGTTAAAACATGCAGCCTCGAAGATTTTAAAATTAACCCTATCAATTTTGCCTCACTTGTTTTATCAAAATTTGCAGACGAATATACTTCGAGTCAAAATGCTACCTATAAAGTAAAATCTGTTTAATAAATAATACTCTTCTCTCACTCCCTATTTGGTTTTTATAGATTTCTTTTCTATCGAATTACTCTTAAAACGGCGCAACGGCTCATCAGCTTTATCTTTTTGTCATAAGCAAATATCAGACACTCAAAATAGGTCTTCTCTCTTCTAATTCGTTTTTCCAATAATCTTTAATCTTAAGACAATTTCACCGTCATAAGATCAGCCAAGGATGAATGGCGTTAATATTTAAACAGTCTGCTCAATTATGATCCTAAATAAACACATTTCAACAATCCTTTTGGATCTCCGTTTTTTAGAAGGGGGTGTTTTGTGCCAAGTCACTTAGAAGGCTCCAAAACCAGTGAGTTGTGTCAACATACCGAGAGATTAAATCCATAATGAGGGTTTAATAGA
>DYOP01000041.1:0-11063 GCA_020720425.1 Bdellovibrio sp.
AATGGCGTATAAAACCCCGCAGCACTTTGCTCATTCTCAATCATAGCTGTCGATACAGATAAGTAATCGGAATAAGCTCCACTCGTTGGGCAGCTTATAGAACCAAAATATGAAACTACCTCGAGTGAGGAGCTTCCATTTTTATTAAAGCCTAAAAGTTGATAAGTCCCAGCTGTAGCTGTTTGATAATAGCTATTAGTGGCAGCAGTTATTGAATTACCCAAACAAGCAGTTTGACTAGTGCGACCGGGGCCCCAGTAGCCATAAACGTAGGTTTTAGCTTCTCGCTGGTCACCGTATACGCAGGCTGCACCATTGTAATTGCAATTATAATGAGGGGGCATTTCGACGCGGGCAAAGTTTGTGGAATTAGCGTTGATAGCAGTAAATTCTGGACTGTTAAGCTTTATGTTACTAAGCCCGTTGAGGGGTTGGCCGCCTGCCATTTCGTAAGAAAGGGGAATGTCTTTTAAAGCAAAGGCGCTAAACCAGCCGCTCACAATGGGGGATGTTTCGATAATCATGGCGGGTTTTCCACCGGGGGGATAGTACTTAACAAAAAGGGTTCCGGTGGGACCGCTGGTTGCAGTATCTAAATAACGGCCCGATATTTTTCCGGTAGAAAGGTGTGTTGAAGTGCCAACAGCGTTTAAAGGGATATCGACGGTTTCTTGGGGGGCAGAGAGGGTTTTAACCGAGTCGCCATATAAAAACTCAGCTGATCCATTATCGCCTTCGTACGCGGCTATAATTTGAAACAGCCGGTTGTTACCTTTAGGTATATTGAGTTCAAAATGATCGGGAGAGATTACCGATTCGTTGCATCCATATTCGCATTTGTCCCACTCAAATAGGATAGGAAATGGGAGGCCCTCACCGGTCACATTGATAATGACATGTTTTAGCTCAGACACTGATAGGGAGCCTAATTTGTCGCTGGTTGAGGGGATACTGACCCACATTTGGCTCATATCGGCTTCGCTGGTTGCGCGGGTGCAGCTAAAAAACAGGGATGATAGTAACAGTGAATAAAAAATAGTTTTTAACATAACAATCCTCCAACACGATCTCTATCGGAGGGTCCAGAAATAACATTAGTAAAAATTATGTCACATTTTGATACACTAAAAAATAAGTGTCTAAGCACTGGCGCCTAAAAATACGGGCAAGACATTTTTTATGGCATACACTTTTTAATTACAAAACGCATATCAGGTTCGCCATTTAAAAAAGCGCAACCTTTTGTAACCATATTCGAAGGCTCATTCCAACGAGACATAACCATACGGTAAACTCGCTTTGTGCCAACTCGGTATTTGATCACAATTTGATTTAACTTAAGCCCATCTTGATTTAGGGTGTCAGCCACATCAACTAGGGTAACATTTGAAATATCATCAATAAATTGGGTTTCGGGTATAAAATCATACTCTTGCTCTTCTTCCGAAACAAAGGGTAAGCCCGAAAGTTCTTTGGGGCAAAGAGAATAACCCGGGGATAAAAGTCCACCTAAGGCAATAAACTTAATTAGCGCTTGAGCTAGCTCTTTATCCGTCATTAAAAGACATTTGGTAACCTGAGGATGTTGTTCTTGAGCCGGGGTTCGCTCACTTTGCATAAAAGCCATAAGAGGAATATTAAAATCTAATCGGGCCTGAGGTGGGCGAAAAGAATTTTCAAAAAAGTTAGAAGAAATGGCGAGAACCGCTATAAAAAAAGTGACCGGTATTACGTATTTCATTGATTAGCCTCTTTACACTCTCCAACGCACTGATTGTTTTTAAATGTAGGTTTGTTTTCGGGGACAAACTGACAGCCCTCTTGGCTGTCACCTTTATGCCTTAAAAGCTTTAATGCTGTTGTTACATTAGACATTTTAATGGGTTTATCACTAAAATATGCCAAACAAGCGGATTCAAAAAGGTTATTATAAATGTTACGATCATACCAATCACGGGCCTCCATAATACTGGCTGGAAGATCATGAGAACCCGTGCTTTGAATTATAGTAAATTCAAAAAGCTCTTTATCATAATCGAATTTTGAACAATCTTTTTCTTTTTTTAGTTTACCTTCCTTAACCATCTTCGCTACTCCAAATGGGTCAGGGCCCACCCTTTCTATCATAATAACATGACCTCTTTCAACAATAATATCTCCGCTCTTAATCGTTGAATTTTTATCTAAGGTCGGATGCATAAAGCAAGAATTTTTATCGTTCATCCTCATTAATGTTGAAGTGGATATGACATTATCAATTGCTTTATCTGCCTTTACCGAAACTTTAAGTCCCGCTGATATAAGAGCTGCCGAGACAAACCCTGAGCAATCTATACCAACAAAAGAGCTTGTTCCCCCGTTTTTGTGAGTTAAAAATAAATCAATTTCTTGTTCGGAATTAATAACGGGCCTTCCCCCGTATTGATACAATGGTGGAGTCTTACGCATATCTAAACAATTTTGATTGGGATAATTTTGCAACGAATTGAGATAATAGTGATTTTCGACAGCTTTATTTACATTAGTAATTTTTCGCTGAGTGCCACTTCCTCTGCCCACTGTGGTAACCCCATTATTTCTGACCGAAGGCTCACCACTATAAGGATTAAGTTTTAAAACATCACAACTTTGATATAACAGGGCCATAACTTGACGGGCTCCCACTACTGGATTATTTTTTTCCACTTCATTTACAATTTGAGTTGAATCTTGGAACCATTCCGATAAATGATTTTGCAATGATGGGCCCTGTTGGCAAGAATCATCCAAACATCCACTTTGAGCTTCAGTTTGGACCGGACTCTTCAGTTTTAATGAACGATTAGATGCCGCCAGTTTATAATTTGGGAAGTGAGTAACATCGAGCATATTAGGTTCATTATCAGAAAAGTAAATATAAACTATTTCACCTTGTTGAGGCCCCTCTAAAACTTCAACACGGCACGCTTGACCCTCATTAGAAAAAGGCAAATATCCTAAGGCTTTAACACGTGTTCCTTTAGTTAAAACAAATCGCATAGTTCTTTTTTTAAGATTACTTTTTGAAAACGTTTGAAAATCTGTTTCTGGCATCCATATCTGCTCTTTGGCTAAAAGCGGCAGAGAAAAGGTCACCATTATAAATAATATAAAAATGAAAAGCGCATTTTTTACTGTTTTAAAACAAAGAACCATTGTTTAATTTTGACGGAGCTAACCCTAATAATCAATTTATTCTATAAAATTAAGCCTTAGATCTATTTTTCAGAAATGCACTTTTTAATTACAAAACGCATATCAGGTTCGCCATTTAAAAAAGCGCAACCTTTTGTAACCATATTCGAAGGCTCATTCCAACGAGACATAACCATACGGTAAACTCTTTTTGTACCAATTTTATATTTGATGACGATTTGATTTAACTTAAGCCCGTCTTGATCCACAGTTTCAGCCACATCAACTAAGGTAACATTTGAAATATCCCCAATAGGTAGAGTTTCAGGGGTATAGTCATACTCTTGCTCCTCTTTTGTATTAAATGGCAGGGCCAAAAGTTCTTTTTGGCATAGAGATTCGCCTGTAGATAACAGACCGCCAAAAGCAATAAATTTAATAAGATCTTGGGCCAACTCTTTATCGCTCATTGAAAGGCATTTGGTAACACGTGGGTCATCTTGAGCGGGTATTCGTTCTTGTTGTTCGTCAGAGGCAATAAGCCGCAAACCGTATTCAATACGAGCCTGTGGGGGGTAAAATGATTTTTTCGAAAAATACGATGAAATTGTTAAAACCATTATAAAAAATATGACTGGTATAATATATTTCATTGATAGGCCTCTTTACAGTCTCCTACGCATTGACTGTGTTTAAATGTGGGTTTGTCTTCGGGCGCAAACTGACAGCCCTCTTGACTGTCACCTTTATGCCTTAAAATTTTTGCCTCTTTTGTAAATGACGTCATTTTAATTGGATCTTTTTTAAAATGGGCAAAACAAGCTGTTTTAAATAAGTTAGAATACATATTATCATCATCCCAATCACGGGCTTCCATTATACTTGCCGATAGGTCATGGCTTCCCGTACTTTGAATAATGCTAAACTCAAAATTTTCTCTCTTATAGTCTACCTTTAAACAATCTTCATATTTTTTTAGTTTTCCCTGACCTACTAATTTTTCTACACCAAGGGGGTCTGGACCTACTTTATCAATCATAAAAACATGACCACGTTCAACAACAAGATCACCACTCATAATTGTTGAATTTTTACTAAAATACGGAACTCGAAAACATGAGTTCGAATCATTCATACCCATCAAGGCCGAAGTATTCGTAATATTTTGAATCGCCTTATCAGCATTAGGCTTTATCTTAAGACCCGCTGAAATAAGGGCTGCCGAAACAAAACCCGAACAATCTAAGCCAACTAACGAGTTTGTCCCACCATTTTTGTAAGTTGAAAATAAATCAATTTCATCACCGGATTTAATTTTTGGTCTTCCGCCATACTGAAATAAAGGTGGCGTTTTACGCATATCTAAACACCCCGGGCTGGGGTAGTTATTTAATGAGTTTAAATAATAATGATTATCTAGGGTTTTATTTAGATTTGTAATTTTTCGATAAAAGTTACCACTTTTTTTAAATTTACTTACACCATTTCCTCTAACTTGGGGGGCACCCGTGTATGGACTCAGTTTTAGCACATCACAGGTTTGATAGAGTAAGGCCATGGTTTGACGGGCCCCTACGGCTGGATTATTTTTTTGCGCTTCGTGTACAATTTGGGTTGAGTCTCCATGCCAATCCTGTAACCCAGATTGATTTTGCGAATTAAGACAAGATCCATCTAAACATTCCGTTTGAGCCTCGGTTTGATTATCTCTTTGGCCTGAAGAACTTTCAGAAGAAGAAGATGATGATGATGATGAAAGAGTAAAACGAGGATAATCAGTAACATCTAATAATTTAGATTGCTTATAATTATGATAAATAAAAACTTTTTCTCCTTTATACGGTCCATCTAATACCTCAACATAGCTAGCCCGATCTTTTTTATCGTAAGGCATATAACCTAGAGGCTTAACACGAGTTCCTTTAGGCAACACAAATTGTTTGTTAATACTTTTAAGATCTCCTTTAGAAAAAGTTTGAAAATCTTCTTCGGGCATCCATATAGGTTGGGCTTTGACAATAACTGGTAACAGTACAAATTGGGTTACCATAATAAAAATAAAAAGGGCTTTTTTTAATAACCTAAAATGAATAACCATTATTTAATTCTGCCCGAGGGCCATTTTTAAATCAAATCATGTTGAATTAGCTTTAGTCTAAAGTCTATGACCTTGCCATACAACTTGGCCCGAGCCTTGTCCTAGGACCTGCCCTAACACAAAGGGAGATTGGTTATTTTGGTCTAAAAAGCGAATTAAGGCTTTTGAATTTTCTGGTGAAGTGGCTATCACAAAACCCACACCCATATTAAAAGTACGGGCCATTTCGAAATCATCAATTTGAGCTAACTTTTGAATTTCCCTAAAAATGGGGGGCACTTTTAAATCATCTCGAATTTGATAATCAAACTTCTCGTTTATTCGGGGGATATTTAAAAATCCAGACCCTGTGATATGAGCCATCGCTTTAATTTGAAAACCATTATCTATAGCTTTCATAATTGGCTTTACATATAACCGAGTGGGGGTAAGAATTTTTTTTAAAAGTTGTTTTTGGTTAGGCTTAATCAACTTTCTTAAAAGCGAATATCCGTTACTATGAAACCCACTTGAAGGTAATCCGATTAATACATCATTTTTTTTAATCTTACTTCCATTGATTAGGTTTTTTTTATCTACCAGTCCAACGCTAAACCCCGCTAAATCATAAACGCCTTTTTCGTATACCCCAGGCATTTCGGCTGTTTCACCGCCAATAAGGGCCATGCCTGATTCTAAACAGGCCTCTGAAATCCCTTTTAAAACCGAGTAACTTGTTTTTAAATCAAGCCCTCCAGTAGCAAAATAATCTAAAAAAAACAAGGGCCTAGCGCCTGTGCAAATCAAATCATTAACACACATGGCAACTAAATCCTGGCCAATGCTTGAGTGAATACCTAACTGCTGAGCCACTTTGAGCTTAGTTCCAACACCATCAGTTGAGGCCGCTAAATACTGCTTATCATTTATTTTATAAAGAGCCGCAAACCCCCCCACATGGCTAATCACATTTGAATTAAGGGTGGGGGCCACTAAAGCTTTAATTTTTTCAACCAAACGATCAGCTTTTACAATATCAACACCAGATTGTTTATAGGTGATTTTAGATTTTTTTTTCATTTGTAATTTCCTTTTTTCTTGTGGCAATTGATTAGTGCCTAAAATGGCGAACGCCCGTTAACCCCATGCCAACACCTAACTCTTTGGCTTTTAAAATAACATCATCATCACTTCGGCTTCCACCGGGTTGAATAATTTTTTTGATTCCCATTTGTCCTGCCATTTCTACAATATCAGAAAACGGAAAAAACGCATCCGAAACTAAAATCCCCTGACTTTTTCGCTCAGGTGATAATTGCTCAAGTCTTGGTCTCATAATTTTATCTAAGCAATCCACTCGGTTAGGCTGCCCAGCACCCGAAGCCACTAAATGGTAACCCTCAGAACTTGGCTGATCAAAGGCTTCAACAAAAGCTAAGGCATTTGATTTTAAATATTTAATAGCAATAACACCAAATTTAACCAAATCCTGATCTTTAGAGGTTAATATATTTTCATGGGCTACAACTTGGCATGTATTAAAATTACTTTCATCCTCGGTTTGAAGTAACACTCCCCCAAATAAACTTTTCACACTCCACTCTTTTTGATCTTTGGTTTTTAAATTAACTCGAATCAACCGAAGATTTTTTTTGGTTACTAATAACTCAAGTGCTTCAGCCGAAAACCCAGGAGCACAAATCACTTCAATAAAATGGGGATGCAAATATTTTGCAAGTTCTAAATCAACCTCTCCTGTAAACGCAAGAATGCCCCCAAATCGGCTGACGGGGTCACCTTCCCAAGCGGCCTCTAAAGCCTTAACTTTTGAAACATGGGCTGAAAGCCCGCAAGGGTTACCATGTTTTACCACGACCACGGCATTTAAGGCACTAAATTGATTTTTTAAATCAGATACGATTTTAATGGCGGCATCCATATCTAAATAATTATTATACGATAGCTCTTTACCATTTAAAAATTCAAAGCCTCCAAGCCCTATATTAGAATTTAAAAACTCACCACCCACCGTATTATTTAGAGGGTAGAAAAAACCACTTTGATGAGGGTTTTCGCCATATCTCAATTCTACGGGGTTTTTAAGTAACAAGGTTTTTTGAGTTACCCCCCTTAATTTTTGGTGCAAAACATCCGTTATTTGAGTGTCATATAAAGCAATTTTATTAAATGCCTGCAATGCACATTGCAATCTAAATTGAAGCTGTTTTTCGGGGCTATCGGTTTTAAGAGATTCTAAAAATGCCCCATACTGATCAAAAGAACTGAGCACAGTCACATCTTGATAGTTTTTAGCCGCAGCTCGAATCATAAGAGGGCCACCAATATCAATATTTTCAATTAACTCACTCTGTGTCGAGTCTGGGTTTTGGGCTACCTGATCAAAGGGATATAAATTACAAACCACTAAATCAATAGGTTTAATTTCAAGTTTTAAAGCATCTTTTTGATCTTCAGGATTTTGACGACGAAATAAAATCCCTGATAGCATTTCAAAACTAATGGTTTTCATTCGCCCCCCAAAAGCTTCGGGGTTACCCGTAAGCTGAGTGACGGGGGTAACATCAACCCCTTTTTGCTTTAAGTAGGCCTCGGTTCCACCACTTGAATAAATAACATAATTATGCTCTTTAATAAGCGCTTGGGCTAAAACATCAATACCCGTTTTATCGGTCACACTGATAATTGCATATTTTTTTTTCATATCTATTTTCTCCTTTAACCTAAGGTTTATAAAAAAGCATTAACTCCATTTTTTAAAATCAAATATCCATCACCGTACTCTCGTTTTAAATTTTGCGAATTTAAACAACTAGCCCTTTGCATTGGATCTAGATCTTTAAAAAAGGCCGCTTCAGGGTGGGGCATAAGTCCTAAAATTTGACCTTTGGCATCGGTTAAACCCGCCGTTTGAAATAAAGAACCATTTATATCTTGGGTGTAAAACAAAGCTCCCTGCTTTAAAAATTGCTCATGAGTTATTAGTTTATCATCTAATACTAAACGCCCTTCACCGTGACGAATGGGCAATCTAATTTGGCTTGGTAACTCTTGAGTCCAAATGCAATGTGATTGACCCACTTTTAAATCGACCCATTTATCAATAAATCCTTCGGGATGATTCGGGGCCAGTGTGACCGTCTTTGGACCCGTGGGCGATGTCAGCAAACCCATTTTAACGAGCACCTGAAACCCATTACAAATACCTAAAATCAAGCCCCCTCGATCATAAAACTTTAAAATGGCTTGTTTGCCTTTGGTATTTAATTTTAAAGCTAAAACTTGCCCGCTCCCTAGCTCATCGCCGTATGAAAATCCGCCAGGAAATACTAAAATTTGATAATTCTCAAGCTGAGAGGGGTTACTTAAAAACTGGCTCACATGAACATGGGTTACCTTTGCCCCGAGCTGGGTAAAAGCATATATGGTTTCAGGCTCACAGTTAATCCCTTCACCACTTAAAACAAAAACATTGGGTGTTACCATTTATCCCCCTTATAGGCCATTTCTAAATCGCTTAATGACCAACTCACTTGAATGGGCTTTAAATCAAAGTCAATGACTTCAGCCGTAATTTCAACCTTATCAATAACCTGACCTATGTAATAAACCTTATCTTTAAAAATATCTTTAATTTTGCTTTCATTTGCGCTAGTAACGGTTACCACAAATAGCCCCGGGGCCTCGGTTGCCAAATCCTGAATCCGTTGAGCTTTAAGCTCAGCCCCAAGGCCCGAGCCCAAACAAGATTCGACAAGTGTGACCAATAGGCCACCCGTTGAAACATCATGCACCGATTGAAATAAGCCTTGTTTATAGGCTTGCCCCATTTGTTGATAAACCCATTTATTTTGTTCGGCAAAAACAGTTGCTAACTTGTGATCTTCGCTTTTATCTTTTAATTTAGGAATTTCAAAAAGTGAGTCAAAAACAGAACCCGCCAATCCCGGTTGCCTGTGACCAATTAAATAAATTTTATCACCCGTACATTTAAACTCAGAGCTTTGAGTTTTTAAAATATGCTCAACATGAGCCATTCCCGTCACAAGCACCGTTGGTAACGCCGAAATTTTTACCTCACCTCCGTCAGCAAAATGACCTATAAAATCATTTTTCATACTGTCTTTACCCGAGATAAAAGGGGCCTCATAAATTTTAGCTAAATCATATAAACCTTTAGAAGCCCTGACCAAATGAGCCAGTTTATTTTGAGCATCCGGATTTTTATTGCCGGGTAAAGGATCAGGCCAGCAAAAATTATCTAAAAGAGCTAATTTATTAAAATCGGCGCCTACGGCCACAAGGGCTCTCACGGCCTCATCAAGAGCGTACTGAGCACTCTGGTAACTATCCCACTGGGCAATATGAGGAGCTAAGCCATTAGATAAAGCCACGCCCATAAACGGATTTTTATCTTGATAAAGATGGAGACTCTGAACCGCCGCATCTTGGGGGCCTATTTGAGTAACACCAGAAAACGATTTTAAGCTGGTACTCGCACCTACTTCATGGTCATATGCTCGTACGCGGTGCTCAGGGCTTTTTACATTTTGATGAGCTAATGCCTTAACTAAATAGTCTTGTATAACCCCAACTCGGGCCTGAGTTGATAAGTTTAAATCCCATTTTTGTTTTTTATTTGGCTCTGTCCATAAATCAATAGCCCCCTGCCCTTTCCAAACCGCCTGCAACTGCATTTGAGGCAAACCTTCGTGTAAAAATTCAAGCTCTAATAAGCCCACGCACTGATTATGATAATTAATTTCTAGGTAACCGGATTGGTTAAAGTATCCAATATGCGAAATTTCAACCAAATAGCCTTGAGCCAACTTTTGTAACTCAGCCCATTGTTCGGGGGCAACCGCAAGTGACATTCGCTCTTGGCTTTCGCTAATAAAAATTTCATAGGGTTTTAAGCCTGGGTATTTTAAAGGGGCCTTTTCAAGATGAACGCTCGCTCCGCCCGATAGCTGAGCCATTTCTCCAATACTTGAAGATAGCCCTCCTGCCCCATTATCCGTGATAGCCCTATAAAGCCCTAAATCACGGGCTTTTAAAATAAAATCATGCATACGCCTTTGAGTTAAAGGGTCACCTAATTGCACCATAGTAACTGGCGTTTGAGCATCAAGTTCAAGCGAACTTAAGGTGGCCCCATGAATTCCGTCTTTACCAATTTTACCACCACACATTACAATATAATCCCCTGGTTCAATTATTTTGAGGTGACTTGGTTGACCATTAATTACTGAGGGTAACATCCCCAATGTACCGCAATAAACCAAAGGCTTACCCGCATATTGCGAATCAAAATAAAAAGCCCCATTAACTGTTGGGATACCCATTTTGTTACCACCATCTTGCACCCCTCGGTGGACCCCATTTAAAATAAAAGTGGGAGTTTTAAGACCTAATGGTAACTCTTTATTTAAGTGAGTCGGGGCTAAACAAAACACATTTGTATTAGCAATGGGTTTAGCACCAAGCCCTGTTCCCAGTATATCGCGTTGTACACCCAAAATCCCTGTAAGCGCCCCGCCATAGGGGTCTAACGCCGAGGGCGAATTATGGGTTTCAACCTTTAAACATAAATCAATCCCCACATCTTCAAACCTGACAATCCCTGCATTATCGGTAAAAACAGAAATCAACCAGGGCTTTTTAGGCATTAGCTCTTGGGTTACCGCTTTAATATAGGTATTAAATACGCCATTAACTTTTATAGAGCCTAGCTTTTTAAATTCTAAATCATTTGAATCTTCATTACTCAGACCAGAGTGCGAAGTAACACCTGAGTTCGAGGTTACACCTGAGT
>DYOP01000041.1:11163-20768 GCA_020720425.1 Bdellovibrio sp.
ACACCTGAGTTCGAGGTTACACCTGAGTGCTTAGTTAAATCTGAAAAGTCCTCTTGATAATCAATCATAGCTCTAAAAATCTTATGTTTGCAGTGCTCGCTCCAAGTTTGGGCCAAGACCTCGATCTCGACATCGGTTATATTAGGCCCAAGCCCTTTTTGACTTCTAAGCAATTGATTAGGGTTATTTTTATAATGATTAATAATAGCTTTTAACTCTTCTAGGCTTAAAGCCCAATGCTTTGATTTATTTAACTTAACAAGGTCTTGATCACTTAAATGGGCTAACTCGTAGCTTTCAAAAAAATCAAGTTCATGATCAGGGGCAACTGGCTCAAACGGATGAGCGGAGCTAGAGTCTTTGGATAATTTTAATAAATTTTTTCGGTAACTTTGAAAATCCATAACTTGGATTTGATGAATCAAAGGGTTAGCCCAAATGCCTTGAGCGTATTTTAAAATGGTTTCTTTGTTTAACTGAGAATCATAAAAATAATAATCTTGGCCCGAGCTAACAAAAAACGGGGTTTTTAACTGAGCCGCCCACATAATGGCCTCATGAGCCACGAGGGCCGGATTATCCGTTACTCCGGCTAAATACTTAACACTTAAAACTTGAGTAGGAAGCTTTCCAAAAACCCACTCCTCGGCACTGGAATTTACAATTTCTAAAAGAGGATCAGATAAAATAGCTCCTATATTTAATTTCTCTGCTTGAGCTATAAACGAAGGTTCAAAAAAAATATCAAATTTTTTAACTGGCAATACTTGATATGTATGACCTTCAATAAAATGATTTTGAGTTTCTGATACACGGTAACCGATTTCAAAAATCACAGCTGGTCTCCTTTTTTAGGTAACATCTGAGGCCATTTATTTAAAACAATTGACTCTAATACTTGGGCATATAATTGATGCTCAACAGATTTTCCATACTCAATAAGCTCATGGAGGGTCTTAAATTTATCTTTTAACTCAAATGAGTCTTGAAGCAAAATAGGCCCCGTATCAAGCCCTTCATCGACTAAGTGCATAGTAACACCTGTTTTTAGGCACCCATCATAAAAAGCTCTTTGGTAACTATTAACCCCCGGATACTGAGGCAAAAGGCTGGGATGTACATTAACCGCACGATAAACTTGATAGAGCTGATCATAAAATAATTTTAAAAACTCAAGGGGTAACATTCGCATATAACCGGCTAAAAAAACCCAATCGGGCCTTAACTGTTGAATTAATATTTTAATAGATTCAAAATTTTTTGGATCTATCAAATACGCGGGCGTTTGATGACGAGTAGCCACTTCAAACACCCCAGCCTTTTGTTTATCGCATAAAACAGCTTTAATACTTATTAGCTTCGGGTGGGCCGAAGCCCATTTTAAAATATGGTCAGCATTTGTCCCTTGACCGGAAGCCATAATTATAGCCGATACCATCCGATATCCTTTCGAAAATGCTCTCCTTGAAACTTTATTAGCTTAAGTTTTTCATAGGCCACTAATCTAGCGCTTTGAATATCTTGATGATATACGCTGACCCCTAAAACGCGCCCGCCTGATGTTACCAACTGAGACTCTGATACTGTTACTAATTTTGGCTCTGATATAGCATCTGAATTTTTTGATAAAATTTCAACTTTTTTTATTTTAATACCTGAAAAAAAATACTTATAATCTCCAAAACTATTAAATGGATGATTTTTAATTAAATTTAAAAAAACTTCTCTGTTGTCTTTAGATTGATCTCTCACTTGGGGGCTGACTCCGCTTTGAGCTATGTCATGGCAAGAGCTTATGGTACCACTCTGATTGAAGCAATCAAGGGCAACCCCCAACTTAATAGACTGATCCCCCAACCCAGGGTAACCTTCAGACACTTTAACCACATGTAAAATTACTCCGCTTTTTTTAGTCACGGGGGGGTAACTCGATAATTCCTTTTTGGCGGCAGCTTTTAAAAGTAAATAAAAATCATCTTCTATCAAACCCAATATCGCTTGTGTTTCAGGGTCACCAAATCTAACATTATACTCTAAAACTTTTGGGCCCTGGGGGGTGATCATACACCCGATAAATAAAACCCCCGAAAAGGGAGTGTTTTGATTTTTCATAGCTTTTAGAGTGGGCTTAACCACTTGAGCAAGTACATCATCTAAAAAAAGACTCTCCTGCTGAGGGGTTACCGTAAAAGCCCCCATGCCCCCCGTATTGGGGCCTTGGTCATTATCATTTAAAGTTTTATAATCGCAGGCCGAACCTAGGTAAACAAAGTCAGGACCCCCATCAGCTAGTACAAAAACTGACACTTCAGGCCCTATCAGTTTTTCTTCGATAACAATAGTGTTACCACTTTGACCACAAAGCCCCCCTAATAATTGGCTCGCGGCCTGATATGCCTGCTCTTTATTATCACAAACAAAAACGCCCTTACCTAAGGCTAAGCCACTGGCTTTAACAACATAACCTGATAAATATAAATTTTTATCTAAAAACGATTTAACCATTTCTATATCTGTAAAAATTTGAGCCCGGGCCGTCGGAATACCATTAGCTATCATTAAATTTTTTGCAAAGGCCTTTGAGCTTTCCAATTGCGCCGCCATTTTTGTCGGACCAAACACTAAAATGGAATGCTCTAATAAATCATCGACAAGCCCATTAGCTAAAGCATTATCAGGACCAACAACAACCAAAGCAATTTGATTTTGTTTACAAAACTGAACAATCAAATCGGGGTTATCATAAGAAATATTTTCACACTTGATTTTATGATCCCACTCCATAGCAGGGTTACCCGGAGCTACAAAAACTTTTTCAATATGGGGCGAACTTGCCAGCTTCCACGCCAACGCATGCTCTCGTCCGCCCTGACCAATAACAAGTACCTTATCCATATTTATGAATTCCTTTAAACCAATTTTGAAAATCTTTTTGCGTCTGCACGAGTTGAGCTGGCGAATCGATTGAAAGACAGATTAACTGAGCTAAATAAAAATACATTTTTTGAATATGATCTAAAGTGTGGGCATCTAAGGTCTTAGGTAACACATCAGGGGGCATTAAGGATTTCCAATTTTTAACTCCCTCAACTTGTGCTTGCTGTTTTACTTTTTTTACCGTCAGGGCCCAATCCGAATTTTTATAATACTGACGCAGCCATTCTTTTGACAGCGAAACCCCTTGGTAACTTAATCGAAGCTCATCAGGGCCAATTGAGTCAGACAAAATAAAAGCCTGCTCAGTTAAAGAAGCTTTCGAGTCAAAACCAAACTCAAACTTTCCATCCCAAAATTCCCAGCCTAATTGTTGCCACCAGTTTTTTAAATACATGGCTATTAACAAAGTATGATTTTTTAAAGCGATGAGCTGCTCTTTATTTAAACCGCTAATTTCAGAAGCTTCAGCCATTGATAACAAACGATCCTGAGGCTCAAGTTTGGTATAAAATTCAACTAAAGGCTGAGAAAAAAAAACTCCAAAAACTTGATTATTTTTAACATCACTTAATTTTTTCCAATTCAGCTCGGCCTCTGATAAAGAGTATTCACCCATTGCCATTAAATCTTGAGGTCCTTTTACCCTTTCAAGCAAACTGCTCCCCTGGGTCACCCCCCAACGATAAACAACTTCTAAGGGTAACATCCAAGCACTCACCCCATCATTTGGCTTTTCATAGGTCCATTTTTTTTGATCGGGGTTGTACTGGGCCCTAAACTTAGGCAAATGATCGACTCGCCAGCACAAACTTTCGCTACTGTTAGGGGCCTCATCGTTTTTGATTCGCACAAGTCCTTTTGCATGATGGCGTATTCCATTTTGGCCTAAATATCGGTAACAGCAATCTGTAAACTGCGACAAAAAACGGCCCTTACCCTCTATTAAATCGGGCATCTGGCCCCAATCAAAAATAGAATACCGATTTGAAAAATCAAATAAAACGGTTGAGCCTTCGTCATAAATATCTTTTACCGAACCTGAATAAATTTTTTTTAAATTTTGCAAACTCATTTATGCACCTTTTCTTTTTGCAAAGCTCTGGCCTCAGAAAAACGCTTAGCATCGGTAACATCTGTTGGATACTCGGCATCTAAACAGGCTGTACACAGATCTGATAAACCCAAAGAGCTTTTAAGCCCCTCTGTTGTTAAATAATAAATTTCATCAGCACCTAGCTCTTTTTTAATTTGCTCTTGTGTACGATTATCTGCCACTAACTGAGACTTGTCCGGAAAATCAATCCCATAGTAACACCCGTACCGTATCGGGGGGCAAGTGCTTGCCACATAAACTCGATTAGCCCCAGCCTTCCTTAAAAGTTGAATAATACGGCGTAAAGTCGTGCCCCGAACAATTGAATCATCAACCAATAAAATATTTTTATTTTTTATTTCCGATACCACAGGGGATAATTTTAACTCAACCGCCTTTGATCTTTCACTAGGAACATTAATAATAAAGCTACGCTGAATATATCGATTTTTAATTAAAGCTTCGCGGTAGGGTAAATTTAAAGTTTCAGATAGGGCAATAGCGGCTGTGCGCGAGGTTTCAGGTACTGGCACAACGATATCAATAGGGGCCGACTCGGGACTGCATTTAATCACATCGGCCAGGGCCTTACCTAAATTAAGTCTAGCCCCATAAACGGGCCGATCCCAAACGCTTGATTCAGCGCCTGCAAAATAAACCCACTCAAACATACAAGCCCTTAAAGGTTGGGGGTTAATCGTAGTTTTTTTTACCTCTTGCCCTTCGGTTACCCATATAAGCTCACCCGGTTTAAGACTTATTTGCGTTTGGTAACCTAAAAACCGAAGGGTATTATCTTCAGAAGCGACCATATAACTTTTTGATGATTGCTCTTGTCTAATGCCAAAACAAAGCGGCCTAATTCCGTGAGGGTCGCAAAAAGCAAATAAGCCTTGGTTACCAATAAAACCCACCACCGCATAAGCCCCAATACACTCTTTTTGAACTTGAGTGACGGCATAAGTTAAATCTTCAAAATCTATTTTAGGACCTTTTGCATGAGCTGTTTTTGAACCCAACCCCCGATCACTTAAAGCATCTACAAATACTCGTAAAATAAGCTCAAGATCACTTCCGGTTAACGCTGAAAACCCATTATTGGTTTCAAGTTTTTCTTTGAGTGAAAAATAATTAACTAAATTCCCGTTATGAGCCATGGCAATCGGGAGTGGGAAATTTGTTACCATAGGTTGAATATTTCGCTGATCTCCGGTTTTACCCACCGTCGCATAGCGGGTGTGACCGATGGCCAATTGCCCTGTTAAACCCTCTAACTGCTGAGGAGCCATAGCTTTAGAAGCAAGCCCTAAGCCTTTTGCAATATTTAAACTTGGCTCAACCTGCGGATCAAAACTACAAATACCAGCGGCATCTTGCCCCCGGTGTTGGAGATTCGTGAGTGCTAAAAAAATTTCAACGGCCGCATTATCAGGACCTAAGACCCCTGCTACCCCACACATAACACATCCTTTGTGAATATAAAAATTCTACATATTCTAGGGGATATCTCAACAGGGTTCTTACATAATCATTAGCGTTATCATAAACGATATCATAAACGATATCGCATAACTCCCCACCTACTTGCCTAGGGGTAACTTTATACATCAAAATTATCGCTATGCTCATTGATTGCCATAACAAGGGTTTATATCGAAATACATAATTTCTGGTTGCAAATCTAATTAAAAGCTTTCAATGTTAATACTAGTACTACGACCATTTAATTTTTGCCGGTTTTGTATTTAAACTTTACACGGGCCTTTCGTCGCGAGAAGGTCCACCCGATTTAAGCCGCAGAAAAGCAAGACCAAAACCGGCAAAAATTATATGGTCGCAATACTAGACATTTATCTCGTTTATAAACCCTAAACTTATCCGACCTATTTTTATATGAAAATATATATATCTAATTATTATTTTAAATTTTTTAACATCAACATACTAGTCTTGCTATTTATTTTGCCACTTTTTACCTCATGCATCTCGGTTGATATTAAACCTGATGACCCTAAACCCTTAAGTGCACTCGAATTTAAGGCTCCCGATCAACCGTTTAAAAAAATCTCTTCTGATTTAATTTCTGGCCCCAATAGTCACTCTTGGCAAAGCGCCGAAACGGGTAACCTAATTAGCCTCATCACCCATTGCCCTAGTCTTTACGAGGAGTTTTACACCGATTTTTTATCAAGCCTTAAGCAAACTCAAATATTAGAACAAAAAACCAGCTGGATTGATCAAAGGCCCGCTCGCCATACGCTGATTGAGGGCCTTAAAGAAGGGATCGCCTTTAAAGCCTACCTTATTCAATACGAAAAAAAAGGATGCAGCATTGCCAGCGTTTATTTAGGGCAAAAAAAGGCGTTCGCCTCAGAACTACCACTTTTTGAACAACTGAGTGCGGAACTCAAATCTCCATGACCTCATCACTCAAAAATTATTTTGACGACTTTTTTTTAAGCGTTTATCAAGCCGCTCGACTTATTAAAGATACGGTTAAAGACCTTAAATTTGTCAAAAAAGAATTGCCATTAATCATTGATCAAATTTACTTAATTGGCATTTACTCTTTACCTTTAGTTTTAATCACCGCTTTATCTACAGGGATGGTTATGGCCCTTCAGTTTGGTGTGGGCCTTGCCCGCTTTGGAGGCACAGCCTATGTTCCAAGACTTGTGACCGTATCAATTCTTCGCGAAATGGGACCTGTTTTTACAAGCCTTATGCTCGCGGCTCGAATTTCAGCAGGACTTGCTGCCGAAATTGGATCTATGGTCGTTACCCAGCAGGTCGATGCCCTTTACGCATTAGGCTCATCGCCTATTCGTAAAGTTGTGTTACCCCGAGTTGTGGCCACTTTTATCTCGGTTCCCCTTTTATGTATGATTGCCAATTTAATTGCTATTGGCGGAGTGGTTATTATCGGCGAAAACCAACTTCAATTAGATCCTGGTTTTATTATGTCCAAAGTCATTGAAGGTTTTACCATGGATAATTTTGCATCGGGCTTTGGCAAAACATTTGTATTTGGTTTAATTATCGCCTTTTCTGCTTGTTTTTGGGGGCTCAGAGTTACCGAAGGAACCCGCGAAGTGGGCATAGCTACGACAAAAGCCGTGGTAACAGCCTCCGTGCTTATTTTAATTTGTGATTTTTTACTGACCAAACTTTTTATGGTGATTTTTTAAAATGAAAAAGCTTATTCAGGTCACAGGCTTTTCTAAATCTTATGGCTCAAAAGTGGTTCATAAAAATATCAATTTTGAACTCTATGAGGGCGAAGTCTTAGGTCTTTTAGGGGGCTCAGGTACCGGGAAATCCGTTCTTCTAAGAAGCTTAATAGGACTAGAAGTAGGAGACTCGGGTGAAACAATAATTTTGGATAAAAATCCCAATCAATTTAAAAAAGATTTCGAGTGGGTCGAGCTTCGAAGGCAAGTGGCCTATGCTTTTCAGGGTGGCGCTCTTTTTGATTCTCTCACCGTTTTTGAAAATTTAGCTTTTCCTCTGCGTGAACATACCCAACTCAAAGAAGAAGAAATTCATAAACAGGTGATCGATCTTTTAGGAGAATTTAACCTAACTGATGCCGAATATAAATTCCCTAATCAGCTATCTGGGGGCATGCAAAAACGCGTGGGACTGGCTCGGGCTTTAATGCTTAGACCTCAAATCATGCTTTATGATGAACCCACCGCTGGGCTTGACCCAATGAATACTCGAAACATTGAAGCCATGATTTTACAACTCAAAGCAAAAAAAATTGCGGGCATTTTGGTAACTCATGATATGCCTGTGGCCTTTCATGTCTGCGATCGTATTGCTTTACTCAAAGATGGGGTTATTGCTTCAATTGCCACTCCCGAACAAATTAGATCAAATCCCGAGCATCCCGCCATGAAATTTTCAGAGGGCATTTTATAGTAACTTATAAATTGTAAATCAAAAGGAGATCATTTTTTATGAGTCAACAAGTCAAAAACCAAGCCCGAGCCGTTCTGACCGGGATGTTTATTGTTATTGGAATCGCGGCCCTCGTCTTATCTCTATTTATTACCGGAGATGGCCTTTATATTTTTCAAAAAAAGTTTTATCTAGAAAGCGAATTACTCCAAGCCCAAGGGATAACCAGCGGAAGCCTCGTTGCCCTTAATGGCGTTAGCATAGGTAATGTGACTCAAGTTTCAATTTCACCTCAAGATGTAAAAAAAATTATTGTTACCATGGAAATTGACAGTAAATTTGAAAATAAAATTCCTCAAGATTCTTTTTTAGAACTTAAAACCCAAGGGGCCTTGGGAGATAAATATATTCAAATCACTCCCGGCCAATCTTCGTCTTTTTTGCAAAACAAAGGGCAAATTCAAGCCATTGCCTCAAAAGATATTCTCGATTTAATTAGCGAAAAAGGGGGCGAGGCTCAGAAAGTATTTTTTCTGATCGATGAAACTTTAGAACTTTTAAAATCGATCAATGCCAATGGCCGTGTGGCTAAAATCTTAAATCATTCCGAAACCACAGCCTTAGAGCTAGCTGAAATTAGCAAAGATTTAAAACTTATAATTAAAAATTTTAATACAAATAATCAACCCCAAATTAGCCAAAGCCTAACTCATTTAAATTCAATTTTGACTAAGATTGATCAAGGGCAAGGCACTTTAGGCGCGCTGATTAACGACCCCAGCCTTCATCAGCAAATTAAAAAAATTTTAAAAGGTTCTGGTCCCCATGCTGATTTACAAAATTTATTTAATCAAAACTTAGAGTTTTCTAAGTAACATGGCCCCCTCTGATATTTTTGAGAGCTTTGATAAGACATTTACTGATCACCCCTCAAAGCATCTAATGCTCACCCCAACTGAACTTGAATTGATTAATTATTTAATTAAAAATTCAAAGGCCACCAAATGGCTTGAAATTGGCACTTTTTTAGGTCGCTCTTTAGCTTTGGCCAGTTTACAACTTTATCAAAATAGTCTATCAACACAGTTACCTTGGTTTGCCCTGAGTCTTGATAAAAACGAAACCTATTTAAATCAAGCTTACGCCTGGCTTAAATCAGCCCTTCCTAGTCATTTTAAACTTTCCATTTCGGGGGTTGCTGATGAGTTTTTAAAATCTGCAAACAACTATTCTTTTTTTAATGAACCTCAATTAGCAACTCACCCTTCCCCTTTAGATTTTCAAAATATTTATCTTATTAAAACCATAGCCCACGAAAACCTTAAATCTGAAATTGTAGCCCCTTTAATCTCACAACAAATTCAAATTGATGGAGCCTTAGTTGATGCGAATAAAGGCAAATACCTGAGCTACTTTAACGATCTGGCCCCTTTAATCACTCATAATGGTTTTATTCTTTTTGATAATATCTTTTTAAATGGCCAACTCAAAACAGAGGTATTAAAATTGTTTCAAAACTATTTTAGTACGCCTTCTGACTCCACCTTTTTTGTGGGAGAAAATATAACTCAATTTTTTAAGCCTTACACTCCTCCCGCCCCCGAAGACACTTTAGCCCCCCTTGGAACCCAAGACTCTTTAGCCAACCCTGTTACCCAAACTTCTTTAGGCT
>DYOP01000005.1 GCA_020720425.1 Bdellovibrio sp.
AGTATATTGATTCCAATGGTTTAGATTTTAACGATGAAATTCGCGAAGAACAAAGTTTGAAGCCGCTCGTCGCAGCCAAAGATATTTCCCTTTAAAAGTTTACAGAAATTTTGAAATCACACAGCGGAGCATTTAGCTACTGCCAGAGAACTCGAAGAACTCAGCAGGAAGAAACGCCACGTAGAGGCTGGATAAAGGCGTCAGCCGTGATGAAGAAGTCTTTGCTGAAGAGGATCTAGTTTATTTCGTTCTCGTCGGCCCTAAAGGGCTTAAAATTCAATTCCGCTTGAAGCACGATCTGAATAAAGACGTCACTCCCGAGGAGTTAACGGCGACAAAGAATTTTTGAGAATAACGTCATTGATTTATCAGAAAAAAGACAAAAAAAATCCGAAGAAGCGTCAGCGACTTCGGAATCTAAAAATTCTAACAACTTGCCCATTCCTAGTTCGCAAGTCGTTGGAATTGGTAGGGGCTGAGGGATTCGAACCCCCGATCCGCCGGTTATGAGCCGGCTGCTTTAACCAACTAAGCTAAGCCCCCAGTTTGATAATTACGGTAACTGTATTTCTATTCAAGAAAGGCTTTGAGTCTACCAGCTCTTGAAGGATGTCTCAACTTTCTTAATGCTTTTGCTTCAATTTGTCTGATTCGCTCACGCGTAACGTTAAAGTCTTGTCCTACTTCTTCAAGGGTATGATCGTTTTCTTCGCCAATACCAAAGCGCATTCTAAGAACTTTTTCTTCGCGAGAAGTGAGAGTAGAAAGCACCCTTCGGGTTTGCTCAGCAAGGTTAAGATTTACGATAGCTTCGCCTGGGTTAACAATTTTTTTATCTTCAATAAAATCACCCAAGTGTGAGTCTTCTTCTTCGCCCACGGGAGTTTCTAAGGAAATAGGTTCTTTAGCAATTTTCATCACCTTGCGCACTTTTTCAGTCGGCATATCCATTCGTGCTGCGACTTCTTCGGGCGTGGCTTCGCGGCCCAGCTCTTGGATAAGCTGGCGACTTGTACGAACCATTTTGTTGATCGTTTCAATCATGTGAACAGGGATTCTAATCGTGCGAGCCTGATCGGCGATAGCCCGAGTAATCGCCTGCCTGATCCACCAAGTAGCGTAGGTCGAAAATTTGTAACCACGTCGATACTCAAATTTATCAACGGCCTTCATAAGACCAATGTTACCCTCTTGAATAAGGTCTAAAAACTGAAGACCTCGATTGGTATACTTTTTTGCAATCGAAACCACCAATCTTAAATTTGCCTCAACAAGCTCGGATTTAGCAGCATCGGCGGCCCGCTCACCTTTCCAAATAGCCGTATAGGTGTCGGTTATCCATTGCTGATTCATTTCGGTTTCTTTAAAAATGCGATCGATGCGACTTTTAGAGTCAGCGGCTCCAACAACGTAAGTTCGGTAACGATTGTAAGAAAGCCCTGTATCTCGGGTCATCTTTATAAGTTCTTTTTCGTTACTTTCAATTTGTTTGAGTCTTTCAGATGCCAAATGAATATCTTTAGAAAAAGTTCTTTCAAGTCCGTCTTTAATTCGGCGCTTAAGTTCGTTAATCCGATTAACTAGGTTTCTAAATTTTATAACTACGCGATTAATTGTTTTGCGATTAAAATTGATACTTTCAAAATTGTCCATCAACGCAATATTTAAAATTTCAAGTTCTTTCCATGCTTTTTGATGACTTGCTGTTTTTGTTTCTTCTTTGCGTAGGGTTGCAAATAGTGAAGCTGCCTTTTTTTGATAAATATTAATTTGTTCAATCAGGGCATGGATTTTTTCAATATATTCGCGTTCATCATATTGAGAGTCTTCGTCTTCAAGCCCTCTGAAAATACTTTTTACTTTTATCCTTCCTTCATCGAGCCGTCGGCCAAGGTTAATAATTTCAAAAGTGCCGATGGGAGACATCAAAATAGAACGTACAATCTCGCGTTCGCCTTTTTCGATTTTTCGAGCTATTTCAACTTCCCCTTCGCGGGTTAAAAGCGAAACAGAACCCATTTTGCGTAAGTACATTCTAACGGGGTCAGCCCCTTTTAGGTCTTCGGCAGATAATTTTTCTTCTTCCTCTTCTTCACTTTCTGAGTCTTCTAAAAAGCCAGAACCGCTTTCGCGCTCTTCGTCTTTGTCTGACTGAACGTGATCTTCAATAACAACTCCAGCTAGTTCTAGGGCCTGCATAAAAGAATCGATGATAGTAACATCAATAATTTCGGCAGCTAAAAGCTCATCAATTTCTTTAACTGATAATGAGCTTCGTTCTTTGCCAAGTTTAACAAAACGAAGGATCTCTTCTTTTACTAAAACCTCTTGTTGGGCTATTGAAAAATGAGTTTTTGATTCGGTTGCAATTTTGTTATTCATAGCTCTCCTTGAGATAGGGGGGCGATTAAAAGTTGACCCTTAAAAAGGGACTGTCTTAATTTTTGTAGGTGAGTGAGTTGATGCAATAAAGCTTCTTGAGGCGCTTTTTTTAACTCCGTTTGTACTTTTGAAATTGAGTTGAGCAGATAGCGGTCTTGAATTTTTTTTGCGATATCTAAAAAATATCGGCTTTGAGTTGAATCACCGCCAGATGTAAGAGAGCTAATCATATTTTGATCCATAAATAATTTTTCAGGGTTATCAACATAGGTCGTTAACAATCCTAAAACTTTATCAAAAAAAATGCCTTCCTGTCGAGAAAGAAATTGGGCCTTTTTAAAAATCTCTTGGCTTTGAATTTGCACAAAAGCATTTATTTGATGAGCATTTTCTAAATTCCATCCTTGTTCAAACTGAAGAATAAACTGCAACCATGAAATATCAAGTGCTGATACTCCTGAAAGACTCAAAACAAGCAGATCTTGAGCTGATGGGGTTGATGTTTCTATAGGAGAGAAACCGGAAGGGGATTCATTAGAGCGGCTATTGGTGGTATTACTAAAATACGTTGATTTTGCGGGTGAAGTTAAAGACGACGTGGTGAGTAATTTTTTCCACCAATCGGGGTTAACACCAAGCTTCCAAGAGGCTTCTTCGAGATAGAGTGATTTTAATCTTTGATCGCTAATTGTATTTAAAATGGGGGCAAGCTTTTCGCTAATTTGTATTTTTTCTGAGGCCGATCCCCTGTAGCCCTCGAGCCATTGCCCTAAAATAAGTGTAAATAAGTCAGGTGCTTTTTGAATTAAATTTTGTAAATCAGAAGCCCCATATTTTTGAATAAAATCATCGGGATCTAAACCATCTGGCAAAAAAAGACCTTTTGGTATAATGCCGGCAGAGAGCAAAATGGGTAACGATTTTATGGCGGCTTTAATGCCCGCCTGGTCACCATCAAAGAGTACGGTTACACTTTTAGTATAACGCATAAGAACTTTGCATTGATCAAGGGTGAGGGCTGTGCCCATTGGCGCTAAGGCGTTTTGAATTCCCGATTGATACAGTGAAATGACATCCATATAGCCTTCAACAATAATAGCAAAACCTTGAGAGCGAATATGACGACTTGTTTGGTAAAGTCCAAATAGGGTTTTGCCTTTATGAAAAACAGGAGTTTCTGGGCTATTCATGTACTTAGCTTGATCTGTGTTAGCAGGTGAGTTTTCAGAAGGGGGCTGAATGATCCTTCCGCCAAAGGCAATTGGGTTACCCATGGGATCTAAAATAGGAAACATTAAACGAGAACGAAAAAAATCATAATGTCCTGAGCCTTCTGATTTTGGCCTTATTAATTGAGCCTGTACGCCAATATCAGGGGGAATGCCATTTTGAGATAAGTAACGAGTTAACCCTTCCCAGGATTCGGGAGCATAACCTAATTGAAAAGTTTGGAGGGTCTCAGGTTGAAGTTTTCTTTTTTCAATATAAGAGCCCGCTAAATCTTGATCCAATTTGCTTTCTCGGCATTTTACAAAATAATTTAAAGCCAATTGATTGGCCTGCAAGATCATAGATTTAAGATCTCTGAGTTTGGGATCAGTTTTGTTTTTAGAGTCTTTTGGAAGGGCTATATGGGCTTTGTTTGCTAACAGAGTAACAGCATCTAAAAATGTTAAGCCATTATGATCTTTTAAAAAGGTAATCGCATTTCCGCTTTTACCGCAGCCAAAGCAGTGATAAACGCCCTTGTGGGGTGAAACCGAAAATGAAGGTCCTTTGTCATTATGATCCGGAAACGGGCAACGCCCCATTAGGCCAGAGCCCGTGGGTTTAAGCGAGGTGTACTGACCAATAAGATCAGCAATATCTGTTACCTCGATAATTTTTTGAATAAAATCGTCATCAAAGCGCACCGCTATCCCTGCAAAAGAGATTTAATGGTTTCACTCACAAATCGGTTATCCGCAGCTCCTTGAGTTTTTTCCATAACCAGCTTCATAACTTGACCCATTTGTTTAATTTGAGTGGCTCCTAGCTCAGCGATGACTTGTTTAATAATTTCTAAAGTCTCTTCTTGCCCTAAAGATTTAGGTAGGAACTCTTCTAAAATTTTAAGTTCGTTAGCTTCTTTTTGAGCCAGCTCGGGGCGGCCCCCGTTTTGATATTGTTCGATAGACTCTTTTCTTTGCTTAGCAAGTTTTTTTATTACACCCAAAACATCATCTTCCGTTATGGCATTAGGTCTAAGATCAATTTCGCGGTTTTTAATAGCAGACTGAAGAAATCTTAAAGTATCCACTCGAAATTGATCTTTGCTTTTCATGGCTGTTTTAATTTGCTCAAGTACAAGTTCTTTTAGTGCCATTGCTTATTCTCCTTTGAAAAAAAAAGAGGCGAAGTTCGCCCCTTTTTAATAAACTCATTAGCCAATTTGCAAGCGTTTAGGCTTCAATTATACGGGCTGAGTAAAAGTCTTTTTAGGTAGACCTTTTTTGCTTGCTCGCTTACGTGCCGCAGCCGATTTTTTTTTGCCTGCAACAGACGGTTTTTCAAAATGCTGACGTTTTTTTAAATCAGATAAGATACCCGTTTTTTCGCAAGATTTTTTAAATTTTCTAAAAGCGATTTCAAAACTTTCGCCTTCACGAACTCTAATTAATGGCATATTCTTCACCCGACCTTTCAATATGTGCCTATTTGCTAACATAAAGAAAAGACAAACTCAATCAGGATATTTATGAACGAATTAGACCAAAATCATTTTAAGTGGATAAAAAAGGCTCTGAGATTGGCTCATTGGGCGGCTCAAAGGGACGAGGTGCCCGTAGGGGCTATCATTTTGTATAAAGGCCGCGTTTTAAGTGTTGGGTTAAATAAAAAAGAGGGATTGCAGTCCCCCTTGGCTCACGCTGAGATGATTGCCATTGAAAGAGCCAGTAAAAAATTAAAATCATGGAGGCTCGAAGAGTGCGAATTATATGTAACTCTGGAGCCATGCATTATGTGCTCGGGAGCCATTTTGCAATCTCGTTTTAAGAAGGTGATCTTTGGTGCCCTAGACCCCAAAGGGGGAGGGGTGCAGAGCTGTTATCAGCTTTTGCAAGATGGGCGGCTTAATCACCGGGTCTTAGATGTTACCCATTGGCCATCAGAAGAGTGTGGCCAGGTGTTGTCTGATTTTTTTAAGAAAAAAAGAATCAAATAAGCTAAGTCAATACGAAAGAAGTCTGTTACTCTAAAAAAGTAACACGGCTTTCGGTAACTCTTGGAGCCTTAGGCGGCTCATGGTCGGGGTAACCCAAGGTAATGGCGCATAAAAGTTCAAGTTCGCCTTTTTTGTATTCGGGCCACTCGGTAACGCCTAAAAACTGATCGACTTGAGTTTTAATTTCAAGTGGGGCGCCCATTGTACAACACCCTAGTCCTTCGGCAAAGGCTGCCAAATTAATATTTTCAGCTGCCATATAAACGCTACCAACATTGGTTAAGTGCTTTTCGTCAGGAGAGTTGTGAGAGTAACAAAAAATAATTACGGGAGCATCTCCCAGTGTATAAAAAAACCGTTCGGTAAATTCGTATAAAGAGGGTTTAAGGCGAGTTTTTAAAATGGGACTCAGTTTTTGCCAGGCCATTTGAGAATACAAAAGATACTCATTTTTTTTATTGCCACTTAAAACAATAAAGCGCCAATTTTGTCGGTTTTTTCCGCTGGGGGCTTGCATGGCGCCATTAAGGATGCGTTCAATTATTTCTTTATCAATAGGGGTGTTTTTGTATTTTCGTATCGACCTTCGACGAGTTAATAAATCATAAAACTGCTTTTTAAATTCCATGCCCCTATAATGATTAAGTATTATGATAAAAGCAAATTCGATTTTCTCAATTGATAAGGTCATTTCTATTTTTTTAATATTAGCACTCGGGTTAGTGTTAACTCCTTTTGTGCGTGAAAAATTAAAATCAAATAGCGGCAAAGAGCAAATGGCCCAAGTTAAGGGAGATCTAACAGGTGCCATTCACCCTAAGGGTCCTTGGATTGATGTGGTTAAGTTTGTTCAGAATAAACAAATTAAATTAAAACTTAAAATAACTCATTTTGATTTAACTCAAGAAGATTTTTTAGACATTGAGCCTCAAGAGTTTGATCTTGGGCGGGTGCTTGATGCTCACGCTTTAGTTAAAGAGTCTTTGGTTAACTTGGCCTTAGTCAATATTGATGATGACCTTTGGCAAGAGTTAATTGTCCCCTTTTATACTCAAGAACTGATACCGAGGCTTTATGTATATAAATATGATCCCCAGATTAGGCAATTTATAAGACTTAATGATAAAGACTAATTTTGGTTTTAAAAAAATTAGTCTAGGTTGGTACTAGAAATTAAATTATATGATAGGCTTTTATTATGAATTTAAAAAGTGTATCCTACTCAGAAAGGCAAAGATTAAAAAGTTTAAAAGAATTAAATATTTTTGAATCTGAACCTGAACTTGATTATGATGAAATAGCAAAACTAGCAGCCCTTATTTTTAATGCTCCGATGAGTTTTATTTCTTTTGTTGATGAAAAAAAAGTTTGGTTAAAAGCAAAGGTAGGAATTGAGGGTTCTGAATTTTTAGCAGAAACAAGCATTTGTCACCGGGTACTTTTGCAAGATGATTTGCTCGTTGTTTCAAATGCTCAATTAGACCCAAGATTTGAAAAAAGTGGACAGGTCGTTGGATCACTGGGAATTCAGTTTTATGCGGGGATTAAAATCATTTCGCCCGATGGTTATCCGATTGGGACCTTATCCGTTATGGATAAAAATTCTAACTCAGTGAGTGAAAGTCAAAAGGCAGCCCTACAGGGTTTGTCCTATCTGGTAACACGGCTTTTATCATTAAGGCAAATATCAGTTATATATGAGAGAAATATAGATGAGCTATTAATAAAAAAAACAGCCTTAGATTATATTGCTGAGGGGGTTGTGTTACATGACAACCAAGGGCGTATTGTAGAGTTTAATCCGGGTGCCCTAAATACCTTGGGGCTAACCGCTGAAAATTTTTTAGGTAAAACTCAATATGATCCTCAATGGAAGGCGATTTTAGAAGATGGCACACCGATGACAGGAGATGATTTTCCGTCTCGAAAATGCTTGGTAACGGCTAAGGCTCAGTTAAACCAAATTATGGGTGTCAATAATAGCCAAAATCAAACAAGATGGTTAAATGTTAACTCAGTGCCAATTTTGCGTGAAGATGGATTGGGGGTTAAGTATACTGTTACCAGCTTTAATGATATCACAAATGAAATTAAGCACAGGACTGAAAAGCAAATGCTCCAGGCCCAAGTCGCTCAGGCCTCAAAACTTTCAACATTGGGTGAAATGGCAAGTGGCATTGCCCATGAGATTAATAATCCTTTGGCTATTATTCACGGGCGCACCATGCTAATAAAAAAGAAATTTAGTAAGCTAAATATCGAGTCATTCGACATCGAGTCAGATTTAAAAATTATTGAAACAACAGTTGACCGAATCGCGAAAATTGTTGGGGGTCTTCGAACTTACTCTCGTTCGGCCGAAAATGACCCATTTGAAACAGTTAAAATGGCACAAATTATTGATGAAACGGTTTCGCTAACGGCCGAAAAAATTAAACAATCGGGTGTTGAACTTCGAGTTGTTTGCCCTGAAGATGTAACCGTTCAGGCCCGGTCCGCCCAGATATCACAAGTGTTAATGAATTTAATATCGAATGCCGAATATGAAGTGCAAAAATATAATGAAAAGTGGATCGAAATTTTAGTTCAAGCTCATGGATCTCGGGTGATAATTATGGTAACAGATAGCGGTCAAGGGATTGACCCTAAAATAGTATCAAAATTGATGGAGCCATTTTTTACAACCAAACAAGTTGGCCTTGGAACAGGGCTTGGTCTGAGTATTTCAAAAAACCTAATTGAGCAGCATGGTGGTAAATTATATTACGATGCGAGTTGTGAGAACACAAGGTTTGTTATTGAGCTACCTTTAGGTGATTTGGGCTAATAAAAAATTATACGACTCTGTGCAAATCTAGAAATCAAAAAAGTTTAATAAAATTTTTACCAAAAATAAACTCAATAATCCATTTCATGAGCTAAGGGGCGGCGATGGGCTCTAAAATATTTTCGAGGTGAATGCTGTAGCAGATCGCTAATTTTGGACATATAAATACAAGCGTATCTTTCGACCTGAAAGGCAAAATAGCTTTCTTCATTGCCCGCCCTCATAAGCTGTCCCCAGCGATTATTATAGGCTAACTGCTGAAGTTTAATGAGGTGTGAAATTTTATGGTCAATATCCGTGATTTGTTTTTGAAGCTTATCAATCGCGGCTTCATTAATCGCATGGTGCCCCTCTATCCGTGTTGTCATTAGCTCAGTTAGCTCGATTTCTAGGGGCTCTTTAAGGTTCATGAGTGATTCAATTTCATCAGTTTGAATTTTTGTCAGTTTGTTTGTGGCGATTTCATGAGATAACTCATCAATCACCATGGCCGTTCGCCAGCTGCAATCTTTTTTTAAGCGTAGAATATCGCCATAAATATGGTCGCCTACATATAAAATTTCATCAGGTTGTAAGTTAAGATCATTAGTTATAATATGAGCGCTGCCGCCTTGATATACCCCGGGTTTGAGTGGGGCATCAAAGTTACTCATGTTACCCGTTTGAGGGTCGATTGATAAAAGGTGAAGCTTGTCATAAAAAAATCTGGGTTTGTGAGCCATGGTAATAACAAATTCAAATAATTCAGTCCAATCTGTATGTTCTTTTAAATAAGGCTTAATGGCATAATCTAAAAGAGCCTTCGTATAAAAAAAATCAGAATTGGTAACAATAAAAATTTTTTTTCCATGTTTTTTAAATTTTTCAAGTCCAAGGGCGACTTCTGGCTCTTGAATAATGTATTGGCTTAGGTTTGAACGCACGGTGTTTTTAATAGATCCATCGCGGTGGGCCTCATCAAGGGCCGCAAGGACATCATCTGAGATAATCGAAAAATCGGGTAACCCTAGCGTTGGGTGGTTTTCTTTTAAGTCAACCAGTTGCGAAAGCATAACGGCATGGCTTATCGAAAAAGTTGTATCAATAGCTTCAAAATTTGAGTCATTTAAATCAATATAAGTTGATTTGTAAATTTTATTTTGTTCTTTAAACTCAATGGGTGCTAGGCCATGATAAGAAGCTCTAATCGCCGAATGGCGATTTAATTTTAAAAGATTTCCGCGTTTTCGATCAATGGCAAGGCCTCTAATGGCAATATTAAAATCAAATTTAAACTCACTTAATTTTTGTGGGTAGCCTTTTGCAATCAGTTTTTCTTTTATCGAGTTATACGATAAAAGTTCAAAAGCTTCAGAATGATACCGTATAAGGGTATGATCCATGTCAAACCCTATATATTTTATTCTTTTTAAATTAAGTGTGCGATTGACAAAAACATTATCTTTCACGGCGAGGCCCCCTTAATTATATTAATTAATATAAATTATTTTTTAGGTTCTGCTTTTGATTGCATAGGGCAAGTATTAATTCCGAGTAAAGGGTAAAAGGGACAAAATCCAACGGCTCCAACAATTACTAAAATAATACCAGCGTATCCCCATGGGGCAAAAAGGCCTGTAGCGGCTAAAGTAATTAAAATTAATCCTACGATCACGCGCGCGCTTCGGTCTAAAGTTCCTGCATTTTTTTTCATAAAACCTCCATTGGTTGTACTAGAGAGTCATTGTTTGCTATTTCAGTCAACAAGCAAACAAAATAGAGCAAAAAGTATGTTAAACTTCTTGCCCCTTTTCTTCTGCCTCTGTCAAATCTTGACCAATCATTTCGGCTTGAAGCATGCGAATTCGAGTTCTTCCAATCAGCCAGTAATATAAAGTAGGCACGGCAAAGCGGCTTAAAATGGTGGCAGCAATTTCGCCAAACATTAAACTAATCGCAAGTCCCTGAAAAATAGGATCTAAAAGCATCACCGAGCTACCCACAACAACGGCTGCGGCAGTCATAAGCATGGGTCTAAAACGTAGTACTCCTGCCGAAATAACAGCTTCTTTGAGGGACAAACCTTCGCTTAATTGTTGTTCAATAAAATCAACAAGAATAATTGAATTTCGAACAATAATCCCCGCGCCTGCAATAAATCCAATCATAGAAGTGGCGGTAAAATAGGCCCCAAAAACCCAGTGGCCGGGAATAATTCCGATCAAGCTTATCGGAATGGGGGCCATGATAATAAGAGGGATTGAGTAACTTTTAAACCAGCCAATAACTAAAATATAAATGAGGACCATAACTACTGCAAAGGCAGCACCTAAATCTCTAAACACTTCGTAAGTGATAAACCACTCTCCATCCCATTTAATTGTTGGTTTTGAGGTATCCCAAGGGACTTCGGCTGTTTGCTGAGGGTATTGAATTTTGTTACCCAGTGCCATGATGCCGTAAACGGGGGCCTCCTCTTGGCCCGAAAGTTCACTCATTACAAACTCAACGGGGGTTAGGTTTTTTCGATAGAGGGTTTGAGTTTCTAAAATCTTTGGCTCTTTTAATGAGGGGTTTAGAGAAACAATCCCTGATTCAAAAGAGGGGATATTTTGATAGGCAAAGGGATTTTTAGCACTCCTAAAATCTTGTTTGACGGAAAGATCAACGGTAACATCTTCTGGGCCCGAAACATCAGCTAAGGATAAAATCGGTGTTTCTGAAAAAAGCAGTGAGCCGGTATGAAAGGCTTGCGAGGCTTTTGCGCCTTGCTGTCCGCCAGTGAGTTGATCAAAATTAAATCGCAATCGGGGTCTTGAGGGTCTCATGGTTGTGTCGATATCAACAAAACTGGGTTGATCCGAAAATAGGGATTCAATTTCTTTGGTAACCTTTAAGCGGGCCTCATGGGTGGGGCCATAAACTTCAGCAACCATGGTCGCCATGACAGGAGGGCCGGGCGGTATTTCTAGTACTTTGGTTATGGCTTTTGTTTTTTTTGAAAAAACCATAATTTGTTTTCTTAATTCCGAGATAACCTCATGGCTGGTTAAATCGCGTTCTGATTTTTCAGTCAATTTTATTTGAAAATCGGCCATATAGTCTGACCGTCTTAAAAATGTGTGTTTAACCATTCCGCTAAAAGAGTAGGGAGCGGGTTCGCCCGAAAAAATTTGCACTTTTAGCACGTGGGGATTTTCAGCTATCTGGGTAGCGAGTTCTTTAGACCAAGCAATATTTTGAGTTAAAGATGTCGTTGTAGGGTAGTCCACTAAAATTTGAAACTCATCTTTATTGTCAAAGGGTAACATTTTGACTTTAACAGATTTTGTATAAAATAAACCAGATGCCGCTACCAGTAAGATTAATGTGAAAACGCCAAAGGCAAAAGCATTTTTTCGTTTGCCTAAAAGCCAATTTACTATTACGCGGTACTGTTTGTCTAAACTGCTTTCTGTTTCGTCTTGGTGACCCTCATGCTTTTTTAGTAACCTTACGGCCGCCCAGGGGGTAACAATAAATGCCACAAATAAAGATACAATCATGGCTAGGCTCGCGCCGACAGGGATGGGTTTCATATAGGGGCCCATTAAGCCTCTAACAAAAGCCATTGGTAAAATAGCGGCAATAACTGTAAAAGTAGCTAAAATAGTTGGGTTACCCACCTCGGCCACCGCTCTAATTGTAGATTTAACTAGGCTATCATTGTGATTAAGTTTTAAGTGCCGCTCAATGTTTTCAACAACCACAATCGCATCGTCAACTAAAATACCAATCGAAAAAATGAGAGCAAATAGTGTGACTCGGTTGAGCGTGTAGCCCATAAAATAATATATGGCGATAGTTAGAGCAAGTGTCACCGGAATGGCTATGGCAACAACGAGGGCGGCCCGAGTGCCCATGGCTAAAGCAATTAAAATTGATACAGACAGGGTTGCAATTAAAAGATGTTCAATGAGTTCGATGGTTTTTTCGTTGGCTGTTTTTCCGAAATTTCTAAGAACAGAAAGCTTAATATCTTTAGGCAGTTTGCCAGAAAAAGTATCAGCATGTTTTAATAGTTTTTCAGCAAGCGTGACAACGTTTGTCCCCTTTTTTTTTGCAAACACAATAGAGACAGCTCTTTGGGCAGGGGAGCCCTTTTCGATTAGTAAAGAGGATTTTGTAATTTCCTCAGGTCCATCGGTAATTTCTGCGATATCACTGAGTCTAACAATCGAGCCACCTTTTTGGGCTATGGCCATATTTTTTATATCATTGATATTTTCGATGCGTCCTCCGACCTCGACATCAAAGACTTGCTCAGAGCCCCAGTTTTTACCGCTCGGCCCTAGGGCCTCATTAGCTTTTAAAGATTGTGCGACTTCAGTTAAGGTAACACCTCGGCCTGCTAATTTAATAGGATCAACAATCACTCGTATGGCTCTTTTAAGCCCGCCTAAGAGTTCGATTCGGCTTAAATCAGGCGTGCTGGCTAAATCCCGGGCAAGGGGGGCCACAAGAGTGCGCAGTTCATAATCTGATTTTTCTGCCGAGCTAAATGTTAAAATCATAAATGGCACATCATCAATGCTATACGACTTAATCTGCGAGTTTTGAGCAGACGAAGGTAACAGAGGCTTGATTTCGGCAAGCTTGTGGTGAACCTTAACAATACTTTGCTCTAAGGCTTGTCCCACATGAAAACGAACAGTTACAACACTTGCGTGGGGAGAGCTAGCAGCATAGACATATTCTACGCCTTCAATCCCCCAAACGGCCCGTTCGATAGGCTCAGTGACTTTTCGTTCAACTTCTTTAGGCTCAGCCCCAGGTAACAGGGTTGTAATATCAATCATGGGTACGGTAATTTGAGGCTCTTCTTCTTTGGGGGTTAGATAGGTTGCGCCAATTCCAATAATTAAACTTACGAAAATAAATACCAAAGTTAATTTAGAGTTAACAAAAGTTTTAGCAAGTTTACCAGCAAAGCCCTCTTTAATATGGCCTTGAGGTGGGGTTTGGCTTTGAGTTGGGGGCTGGGGATTATTTTTATTTTCATTCGAGGTATTGTTATTGATACTCATGTCTGTTTCCTTAAGGGGCGGTTATGTTTTTGTAATTTAAATTTTCTACGCTCGCTTTAATAAGCGCTTCTTCCATTTGATATTTTGCATCAATAATATCAACTCGCCGTGCATAAACTTCTGTTAACTGAAGAGCATTGATAAGACCATTGCTGAAAAGCTTTTTTGCAATAAGCGATTGCTTTTCGAGCCATAATAGACTTTGTTCGGCCATTTTGACTTGCTCAAGTAACGCTTTTGAAATTTCATTATTTTGTTTTTCAACGGCGGCCTGATTTTTTTGCGCCGCCTGAGCTTGATAATTCATTGCATAGGACTGACTTCGAATTTGTTTGATGGCTCCCCAGCTTGGGATATCAAGCCAATTCCATTTTACAAAAACTCCTACATTGTATGAATCTGACATGGTGGCTTCAGGATTGTTGTACAAATTGCTTTCAGCAAACACTCCTACTTGGGGAAGGTAGCGCGCCGCCTCGGCATCAGCAAAATAAGAAAGCCCTTGAGCGGCCTTGTTTTGAGCTAATACCGAAGGAGAAAAGGAATTCTCGGTTTTAGGCTTATGGTCAATCAGTTTAAAAAAAGAAGGAATATCTTTTTCATTAGGGGTCCAGCCTGAGGGGAGATTAGTCATGCTGGTAACATGAGTATAAATGGCCTCCTCTTTTGCTTTAATCATAATCAGCTCTCCTTGAATTCGGTGAGCTAGATTTTTTAAGCCCAAAAGTCCTGAATGGCCTAGTGGGTTTGACTCTTGTCCAATATGGTATCGATCCATAGTTGATTTAACAAGTTCGGCCAAAGGGCGTAGGGCCTCTTCTTGTCTTATCAGGGCAATAAGGCCTCCGTAGAGTCCTGAGGTTTTTGCATATTCCGAAAGTTCGGCAGCAGTGAGCGCGGCCTGTTTTGATTCAAACAAAATATCTTCGGCTTTGCTGACCGAGCGCTTGGCTCCGCCTTCAAAAATAAGCCATTCTGCACCTAAGGTGACCCGGTCATGCCTTGAGGCCTCGGGATAATTCATAACCGTGGTGCTCATATCAAGCCCTGTCAGGTTTCTTTCTCCGAGTTTTGAAAATAAAATAGTGCCGGGATCATTTGTATAATAGCTTTGCAGTCCAAGGTAACCCCTTGGAAACCAGTGACGCGAAGCTCTGTCTGAGGCAATTTCTTGAGAAATCAGTTCCTGTTTTGACTTCAGAAGCTGATCTGATTTTTGTTTAACTTGCCCCCATAGCGAATCAAGAGAATAAGACTTTTGTTGAGTCCCTTTTGTTTTTTCTGCGGCCACTTGCGCTTTTGCTGAGAGCGAGATAAGCCCTGTACCAAAAATAAATATAAGTCCTTTTATAATGACTGTGTTCATTAACTTTTGCCTCCCGTAATTTTGTAACTTGACATTTGTTAACTTTGTTACTTAACTTGGTTAACTAACAAAGTTAAGTATTTTTTTTGTCTGTCTTGCTAAATAGATTTAAGGCAAAAGAAAGTCAAGGGTGGGGCCAGTGAAAGACCTATTAAAGCTGCAATTTGATTCGAATAAAAGAGCTGAGCATCTTGCAACCTATCTTATCCATAGGTTACCTACGGTGATGTTTCATCTTAAGCAAAACTTTTGTGATCAAACCGAATCTGATTTGACTTTGCAGCAGCTTAGGATTTTATCACTTTTATCAGAAGGTGAGTGCGAATTTTCATCTGATTTGGCTGAAGCGCTAAATGTTTCGCAGCCAGCCATTTCAAGATCGACGCATTTTATGGAGCAAGAAGGTTGGATTAAAAAATCAGCCTCTGACCATGATAAAAGACAAAGTAAAATTCAGTTAACAGAGTTGGGTGCAAAATGTTTAAGGCAGGCATCTCAATGTTCAACCGGAAAGTTATTAGAGCAACTCAATAAGTTATCTGAGAAAGAGTTGAGGGACCTTAAGCAGGGGGTTTTGGTATTAGAGAGTTTGATCCAGAAAGAATCATTTTAACAAAAAAAGTAACTGTAAAAATAGAATAAAAAACAAAACTTAAAAACGGAGGCAAAATGAACAAAACAAATTTAAACTCGATACCAATAAACCATAAAAAGTTTTCAGATCTGATTAAGATCGGAACGACATTATCTGTATCACTTTCCCTGTCATTGATGATGACTGCGTGTGGCAAGCCCGCAGGAGGTAGTGAGCAGGCCGAACAAGAAAAAAAGCAACTGCAAAAAGCCGTCGATGAAAAAGAGAACTCATTAACCCCTTTGGCAGGCCGTTACGAAGGATTTATAAAATCAGCAGTTACCGGAAAAGATGAAAGAGTTGTTTTGGTTCTTGTGTCAACGATCATGATTGTTCAAAACCCAGGGCGCAATGATGTTACCGAAATGCCAACTTTAGGCGGCAATATTAATCTAATGCTAGATAAAAATGATGGCGGAGATATTATTCCTATAGCTCAGTTTACAAGTTCAATTTATGATGCGAAATCGGGTAAAATAAGGTTAACGGGTAGCATTCAAACCGGAACATCCATCGGGGCAGTGATTAATACATTTGAGGGCCGAGTTGAGGGCAATAAAATTATTGGAAATTTGTTTAACACAAGCCGTGGTGATTTAGGGCAGCTTGAAGTTATTAAAATTTCTGAACAATAAATAAAAGGGGAAAAAATGAAAAATAAATTTAATCTATTTCAAATTCTAGCTCTTACTTTAGCTCTAGTTACTTGGAGCTGTGAAGAAGAAGAACTACAAAATGTTTTATACGGTCAAGTTTGCCCAAGCGGAGTTAAAGCTCCTAAAAATATTGGCAGTAAAATGCTGGTAACACCTGATACGTTGAGGGATCAACTGTTTCACTCAAACACTTCAATTTTGTTGGGTTTAAACAAAGTGCATCAGGCCAAGGCCGAAATTAATGTGGCGAGGGCTAACCTTTACCCCAGCCTTAACTTGGGGGCTTTGTTGTTTTCTGCTGGTAAACCCACTTTTACAGCTTCAGCGGTTGAAGTGCTGTTACCATTTTTGGTGCCTTCAAAGTGGGTTGATTATGATCAATCAAAAGATCAGTTTCTTTCGCAAATGCATGCTCTCAAAGCCATCCGATTAAATAGCTACGCCTCGGCCTATTCGGTTTATCAAATGATCTTATCTGATCTAAAATTATATCGAATCCTACAAGACGAGATAAAAGATTTAGAAGATATTCAAAACACAGTCCATAAACTTTACCTGGCTGGTTTAACTTCTAAGTCAGATTTTGATAAGGCCACGGGATATACTCAAATGGCAAAGGCAGGTATTTCAAAGGTGGAAGGCATTATTGCTAAAGAGCAGTCGGGCCTTAGGCATGCGATGGGTTTAGATTCAGATGTTCAATTTACATGGCAAGAGGCCGCAGTTAGTTCGTCTCCTTATGAGTCAGCCCCTGTTAAACAAGTTGTTTCGCAGGCTCTAAAGTTATCTCCTGAAATGTCTCAAATAAATGCCATGTACAAGGCAGCCCAAGAAGAGGTGTTTTCGAATGAATACGCTTTTATTGGTGGAGGATCGATACAGTCTCCAAGCTTAACTTCGGGTAACTCGAGTGTTGCTTTTGATAATGTTAATATTGGTTTAAATTTTAATATTGGGTATGCACAAGTGGCAATGGTTGAGCTTTCCGAAGAAAGAGCTAAAGAAATTGAAATTCGAAAACAAGAAATTAAATACGAGCTTGCCGATCGCAGTGAGTACTCTCAAAAATTAGTACAAGAGGCAATTAACAGGCAAGAGTTGTCTTTGTCTGCTGAAAAAGCTTTTAAATCTGTATACGAAAGAGAATTGATAAAATATAAATATGGTTACCTGGATGTGCTCACCCTGCTTCAGTCAAGATCTAAGTACCGAGAGGCTACCATTGAAGTTTTAAAAGCTAAAACTGAACTTGATTTAAGCCGAATTGTTTTGCATCGATTGCTTTTGTCAGATGAGTTTTCTGAAATTAAAAATTGTTACTAATTTAAGGGATGATTTTAAAAGATATCTAATGAGTCATCATGACGGATAAAAATTGAAACAGTAAAATTAAAAATAAACAATTAAATCTATATAAACAAAATAGTGGGAGCTTACCCACTTTTTTGTTTTGAATGGGTATAGTTTGATAGCTTTTTTGATGTGTTAGTATTAAAGGTCGATCAACATTGTAAATATTGACACTTATGCGGATCTTGTTAAGCTTAAGCTATGTCTGCTGATAAGAACTATGAATATTTTAAACAAAATTTGCTAGCCTTCCTTAAAGACCACAGGGGCCAGTTTGTAATAATCAGAAATGAGAAGAAATTAGGTTATTATTCAAATCTTGAAGATGCGCTTTAAAGTTTTAATCGGAAGAGACTTGATGGCGTCCTAGAATATTAACTACAACGGTCCAGCAGGATTCATTTCTATAGCAGACTAATTAAAACAATATAAATATTGCGTCTTTGTACGCAGTTAACAAAAGGAGAAATAAATGTTTAGTAAATCAGTATTTTGGGGATTGATTTTATTTTCAGCAGTCAGTTTTGGGGCTAGCCTTAAGGAGCTTGGCCAGCTTAAATCGCCCTTTGTTTTGCCTGAGTTACCTTATGCAGAAAATGCTTTTGAGGCGGTTATTGATTCTCAAACAATGAATATTCATCATAAAAAACATCATCAGGCATATGTTGATAATACAAATAAGGCCCTAGCAGCAGCGAGTGAAGTTAAAACCTTAGATGAGATTTTTAAAAATGCATCAAAGCTTGATCCTAAAATTAAAAACAATGCAGGTGGGCACTGGAATCATAGTTTCTACTGGACAACAATGTCTCCCAAAGAAAGTGACCACACTCTTTCAAAACCTTTGATAAAAGCTATTGAAAAAGATTTTCAAAGCGTCGAATTATTTAAAGAGCAATTTGTTCAAGCGGGTGTTACCCATTTTGGCTCAGGTTGGGTATGGTTAATTGTTGATGCAAACAAAACGTTAAAAATCACAACAACTTCTAATCAAGATAATCCATTGATGGATTCTGCGGCGGTTCAAGGTACTCCAATTTTAGGAGTCGATTTGTGGGAGCATGCCTACTATTTAAAATATCAAAATAACCGAGCTGCTCATTTAAAAGCCCTTTGGTCTATTATCAACTGGAAGCAGGTTGATAAGTACTATAAAGAAGCAAAAAAATAGTATTTTTTTAAAGATGGTAAGCTTGAATATTTTGGCAATTTATAAAATTAAATCTGAGTTCTCACTCCATACCAATTTTATTTGAGGAAGGTTTGTCCCCTGGGAGTAGTCTAATATAAATAATGCGAGGGGTTTTGCTTCGCTTTTTCCAGGGGCTAAATGAAAGGCTTCGATAGCCATGGGTTTTGAGCTTCCACTGTTTGTGAGTGTTCTAAATAAAAGTTCACGTTGGTTAAAAAAACCAATTTGACTATTGATAAGCTCAGAACTTTGTTCAATATAAAGTTTTATTTGGTAAGTAAATTCATGTGTCTTTTTTAGTGGTGATATTAAATGAGAGTATTGGTCTGAGTGTGTATGAAAGGCCTCAATCAGTGCGCTGGCCTGTTTGTCAGCCTGCCAGGCCTGAAGTTGGCTCGCTGAAAATGGTAAGCTCTGTAAATATAAATGAGAACATTTAATGGTCTGAACTTGTTGCCTGCTGTAAGTGTTAGCTAAGGCACTCCTTTGTGTAGCCAGTGTAAATAAAGCCAAAGTAACCAATAAAGTTAAGTTAACTTTGTTTGATAATCTCATTTTTTCCTCTTGCGCGTATTTTTGCGCTCTGCTGAAGTACTATTTATAAATTGCGATTAGTTTAGTCAGTATCAATTTGGCTGGCTGCCGCATATTGTTCTAAAATAATCTTCCGAGCATGAGTATACATAAGACGGAGTTTTTCTCGTAATGTTAAAAATTAGCCATGTAAAAAGTTTAATTGTCTATCGATCAAGCCTAATGGGGTGGATAAATCTTATGGTTTTTCTTAAAATGCGCGCACAAAAAATCAGCGTATGTGATTCTGACGGGCTCCCCCAAAAGCGCAACTGTCGTATTTATCAGAAAATCTAAGAACTAAGAACTAAGAACTTATTAGCCGCAAAGTTCTACTGAGAGCTTTCTTTAACAAAAAGTGTAAAGTGATAGCGTAAAATACTATCTTGAGTGACGACTTTATCTTGGAAAGTCCATTGAACATCTCCATAGGGGCTCATTTGCGCCTGAAGTAAATGTTCTTCAACAGAAGATGTATTATGTTGAGAGGCAGGCACGGCAGCAAGAGGGCCTGAAACAATAAAATTATAACGAACAGAAATGCTGCCTGCGGCTTTCATTGAAAAGACCATTTTAAAGCCATTTCTAAAAAGCATAAAATCGCCGTGAGTTTTTGCAATGCCATAAACCTTAATTCGTCCATTGGGAGAGCTTTTCCACTGGTTAAAGGCTGTGGCTGACTCGATAAATGAATTTTTAAGATGAGTTAATAACCTTAAGGTATGCTCAACCAATATTCGTTCTGAGTTTAAAACGACTTGGGGGTCAATAAGGCCTGTTTCTTCGGCTTGATTTTCGAATTGTGCTAAATCTTTAATCCATTCTAAGCGTGACATATTTCCCCCACTCATATTTTTGTAAATACGAACACTCTACAATTCATTTTTTGTCTTGCGGGCAGCTATTGTCAAGATCATTCAAATTTATTTAAGCCTAAATAGAGGGGAGAGGCTCTGAGGGGTGATTAAATATAGGAATAGATATAACAACAATTATCAGACACACAATCATTAGACATACAATCTACAATCTAAAATCTAAAGCCTAAATTCCATGAGTTGCCTTCAGGAGAAAGCCTTGAGCTGGGCTGATAATACAGACCTAACACAAGTTGAAAATTAAAATGATAGCCAAGATTTGCATTTAATACACCCTCAGCCCCCCAACTTTGAAAAATTTCATCGGCTTGAATGCGTTGGTAGGACTTAGTTTTTGATTGAACTCCATACCCATTGGCTGCAATAAAATCGCTTACAAACCCAACAAATAATTGTTTAGCATAAAGAGGGGTCATTCCCCAATCCCAGTCGACTCGCATGGCGGGCAGCCAGTACTCAATACTGCCAATGGCTAAGCGAGGGGCAAAAAATCCGCCGGTGGGGTAACCTCGAGCTACAAATGAGGATGTTGAATTTCCGACAATCCAGCTTTGGGTGCTTAAGTAGTTGGTAACCAGTGATGTTTGATCAAGGTAAAATCCTGAAAGTTCAAACTTAATCGAGCCATCAGCAAGATAAGAAGTATCAAGATATTGATTAAAATTAAAATCAATTTGCCAAATGGGGTTTAATACAGGCTCTTGAGATTGAATGTAAGAGGTGCGAAAGTAACCGGATCGTCCCTGGGTGGGGATATAGTTTCGATTTGATTTTTGAGCATTAGAAAAGCTGGCTAAAGCAAAAAGATCGTATTGTTGGGTCAGGCTTGATGGATAATCTTTTGAAACATTTGAAATTCCAAAAGCAAACGAATAGTCAGTGTTATTTGTTAAATGAGGAAGCAATGATAAACTTGTTTGACGAGTTATTGTTTTTTCGGCGGGGCTTGATAAATAAGAAGTCAGTTCTGAATATTGGATTTGAAAAGGGACAGAGTAACTTTGGTTAAGATAAGACAGTGAAGGGCTAATAGACTCGGTTACCTCATCTATCAGCAAGTTGGCCGTGTACGAATGTCTATGAAGCGGGTCAAAGCCGTTTGTAGTAATTAAAAGCGCCGTTGATTTATCTGAGGTGTAAAAAAAGGGAAGCCAGTATTGAGGGGTTAAGTAGCCAAAGGGTTGATAATCAGAAGAGAAGGCCTCTATAGAGCTTGGGTTAAACGAGTTTGAATCAAAAAAAGAAGTTGGGATGGGGTATCGGGTTTCAAAAATCTTTTCAATTTTGGGTAACCTCTCATAGGGGGCTGGGTTTAAAGTAACATGGGCCAAAGAATATCCGCTCGATGTGGGTGTGCTTATTAATGCCTGCGAGAGATCGGAATATAAATCAAAAGTCCAAGACCCTATTTCAAGATGGGTTAAGGCTTCAATTGAATTTATATTAAGGTCAGAATTGATTTGAAATAAATTAAAAACACCATTGTAGCCACAAACAAAATAGACTTTATTGTTTTTAAACTGGGTGAGCCCTCCTTGATGGCAAAGATTAAAGAGTGAGACTTGCCGAGAGATATTTTGATTTTGAATATTATATATAATTAAATCAAAGGACTGAGGGGCTTTTGAGGTGATAATAATTTCCGAATCCGAAATCCATGTGGGCCAGCTTAAAACTTGATCTGCTAACTCTAAAACCGTAGATATTTTTTTGGTTTTTAAAGACACCAGGCCCAGTCCCGTTTGGTTTTTTTTAAGCTGAATAAAACTAACTAAATCACCATTAGGGCTCACTGAAGGCTCCCGGGCTCTTAAATTGCGAGTTAATCTTTTATATTTTTTCGAGTTAACTTGATAAAACCATAAATCTGAACGTGTTTCGTAAGGATTAGGCTGATCAATTCGGTCATATATAAAACCGCTCGAGTTGGGCAACCAGCTGATTCGATTCATTGAGCCAGCGGGTGGGCCATCGGGCCTTGGTAACGAAAGTCCTGCACTATCAGCTGATTCTTCGGCCGTTTGTAAGCTTTGAAGATCGGAGTCTTTAAAGGGTAAGCTGACCGAGTTACGCTTTAATAAAAATAAGGATTTAAAATCGTCATTGTTTCGCGCGATAAACGAAAGCATTAGGCCATTAGGCGAAAGCGAGGGGGAGTGGGCCTCTTTCCAAAAAGGGCTATTTAAATACGTAAGCTGAGTTGGGAGATCTTGATTAAGCAGCTCGAGTTGATTTTGAACTTGAGATTTAATTTGGCCTTTTGTTTTTTCAAAGATGGTTTGAATAGATTGATTAGCTGTGATTTTTTTAACACTTGAGTTTAAAGTGTAAGGAGCCTTACCTCCCGTTAATAAATGTAAATCTCCCTGAGACTTGCTCCCTGACTGCTCATAAAGTTCACTCCAAAATAAACTGCCATAAAAATAGGGACGGCTTCCATAGGGCCAATAAGGCATATCAGATTCGTTGATCGAACCAATGGTAACAGCCGAAAGTTTGTCGTCTTTTTCGAGAGCCCTGACAAAAGCATCCTGATAAAAAGAACGCAGTCGGCCGCCGCTTGAGTAGCGAGTCTCATGGTCAACGGCGACGCCCTCAAGCCACCAACGAGGTAATAATAAATTGGGCGAAATAATGTTTCCAAAAAGAGGTTTGATAAACTTAATGGCCCCTTGTCTTTGCTCTAGGGTATAAATATGAGTGAGTTCATGTAGGCAGAGCTCATAAAGCCAGTCACTATTTTCAGAGATGGACTCTAAAGGTGAGGGCGGAACAGGAAATATAACGATATGGGCGTAAGGGATAAGCGTTGCGTAACCATTAGGCTGGTCTGTTTCTTCGCGGATGACGACAGTCAGTGGGTAACGTGGCAAGTCGGGCCAATTTCGAATTAAATAAGTCCTCGCCTTTTCGAGCCGGACCAATGTCTTGATTGCCAAATCAGATGAGTTATTTGAGTGGATAACTACAAAGTGTGAAGAATTAAGGCTGAGCCATTTTGATTGAGGGGGCGGGGCTGATTGCCCGTGAGCAAAAGGTGAGCCCAAAGGGCTAAAAAAAATAAGGCTAAATAATAACAGTTTTTTAAATAATAACATTTTTTTATTGGAACATGCCTTCAAGCAATTGACAATGGGCTAGACTCTCGTAACACTTGTCAAAAAGAGGAGGAAAGTAATGAAAAATAGATTTCGTCTTTCAGGTATCGTATTAGGATTAGTTGTGGCCCTTTCATTTGGTTGTTCTTCAAAAAAGAAAGTTGAAGATCAAAACTTATCAGATGCAGGTCCTGCAGTAGAAAGTACGCCTATTGGTTTTGATTCTTTAGGGTCAGACTCGGGCAAAATTCAAGGATTAAACTCGGTTTACTTTGAATATGATAAAAGTACTTTAACTTCAAGCTCAGCGTCTGTATTAAATGAAAATGCAACTTGGCTTAAGGCAAACCCTTCTGTGACCCTTCAAGTAGAAGGTCATTGTGATGCGCGTGGGTCTGTTGAGTACAATTTGGCATTGGGAGAAAGAAGAGCAAAATCTGTTAAAGCGTTTCTTGTAAAAAGTGGAGTCGCAGAGTCTCGATTATCAATTGTTAGCTATGGTAAAGAGCGCCCATTGATTGATGCAGAAACAGAAGAAGCTTATTCAAAAAATCGACGAGCTAATTTTGTACCCTTAAAGTAAGAGTGCATTTATGAAATTAGGGGGCATTGTTACCGCAACTATTTTAGTTATTTTAAGTCAGGGTTGCGTAAGTACCAAGGCCCCCGTAGAAGAATTTAATTTAGCAGTCGTAGCACTTGATGCGGCCAAAGAAGTTCAGGCCGCAAAATATGCGGGTGGTTACTATCATAAAGCAGAAGAGTCGCTTAGGAGAGGTCAAATTCTTTTTCAGAATCGTGAATACGATAAAGCAAGAGAAGAGTTTGACATAGCCCGAAAAGAGGCCGAAAAGGCAGAAAATGCCGCACGAGTTATCCGATGGAAAAATGGAGAGGTCTTGTGAAAAACAAAATCAAGTTAAGTCGATTTTTAATTTTATTTTTAATATTTTTTAAAATGGGATGTCTTCAAACGAGGGCAGAACTTAATGATAAAAATAACTATCAAGCCTCCCATTCTCAAACGGCTCAAATGCAACAGTCGCATAAAGTCCAGCAAGACTTACTTAATCGCCCTCAGGAGCTCGAAGAGAGTATGAGAGTTTTGATGGGTAAAATTGGCGAAATGGAACATCGAATTGATAAACTTGAGCAACAATCAGAGGGATTGTTAAATCAATCCAAAAAAATTCAAGAGTTATCGGAATCAGCTAAAAAGGTTGATGATCTGACTGACGAATTAAAAAATCAAAAATTGAAAATAGAAATTTTAGAAGAGAAAATGTCAAAACCTATCGAGACAAAAGAGCCAGCTGTTACCAAATCAAGTTGGGATTCGGCTGAGGCCTTATTCGAAAAAAGTGAGTATCAAAAAGCAATTTTAGAATATCAAAAATATCGCGAACAAAATCCGAAATCAAAAAAGTTAGCCGAAGCCACTTATAAAATTGGATATTCTTTTGAAAAGCTAGGAATGAAGGCCGAAGCAAAAAGTTTTTATCTTGAGGTTACCGAAAATTATAAAAAATCGACTGAAGCTAAAAAAGCTCAAATACGTTTAAAAAAAATTAAGTAATATAACTCTCTCAAAGTGAAACCAAAATTGTGAAATCAGCTTGTGGCCCCTATATTTTAGCTATCGAAACAAGTTGTGACGATACAAGTGTATCGCTGGTCAACCAAGAGGGCTATGTGCTTTGCCAGGTAACCGCTTCGCAAGATTTAAAGCATCAAATTTTTGGTGGTGTTGTCCCTGAAATTGCAAGTCGATTGCATGCTGAGGTTTTGTTGCCCCTGATTGATACCACACTTAAAAATAAAAACATTTCACCCCAAGATCTTAAGGCGATTGCGGTAACAAATAGACCAGGATTAATTGGTTCGCTCATCGTAGGGGTTGTTACAGCTAAAACATTAGGGCAAGTATGGGGTTTGCCTGTTTATGGAATAAATCATCTCGAGGGGCATATTTTGGCTCCGTTACTTTGGGATGACCTGCATGAAAAAAATGAGTTGCCGCCTTTTAATTGGTTAACTTTGGCTGTGAGTGGTGGACACACCAGTTTGTACTTGGTGCATAGTCTTGCAAAATATCAGTTACTTGGTAGTACGCGTGATGATGCCGCGGGAGAAGTTTTTGATAAGTTTGCCAAAATTCTTAACTTAGGCTTTCCAGGCGGAGCATTAGTAGATCAAGCCGCTCAGCGGGGGGCTAAAGGAAGGTATGAATTTCCGGTTACCAAGCTTGACGGATATGATTTTTCGTTTTCAGGGCTAAAAAGTGCCGCCGATAGACTTGTTCGGCAGATACCAAACTTAGAGTTTGAAAATAATATTAATAATTTATGTGCTGATTTTCAAAGCGCTGTAATTGAAAATCTTTTTTATCAGCTTAAAAAAGCTTACCAAGATTATCATCCTCAGGTCGTAATGCTTACAGGTGGTGTGAGTGCGAATTCAGAGCTTAGGGTTACTGTTAAAAATTGGGCTCAATCTAAAAAGATCCCTTTTTATATGCCGGCACTTAAGTATTGCACCGATAATTCAGCGATGATTGCTCTAGCCGCTTGGAAAAAGATTGAATTAGGGGTTGCGCCCCAAAATGCCAGTTTAATTGCCCAGCCTAACTCTGAAGTCGGTGATTTTATATGAGTTCAATAGCAAGTTTCGAAAATAAAATTGAATTGTTACCTGCCAGAGAAAGATATAAAATAAGGCAAGAGGCCCTAGGCAAGTTTGCAAAAAAATCTCTAGGTCAAAATTATTTGGTTAATGACCATGTTATTTTAAAAATCATCAGATCCGTTATCGAGCAAAATCCTCAAAATATAATCGAAATTGGCCCAGGCCTTGGTGGCCTAACGGATGGGCTATTGCAGTTAAAACCTAATAAGTTTGTGGTGATTGAGCTTGATAAAACCTATGCTCATTTTTGGAGGCAGGTAGAACAATTAGAAGTGCATGAGGATGATGCTTTAAAATGGGATTGGAGCCAGACTGTTCAACTTAAGGACTTAGTTCTTGTTAGTAATTTGCCATATCAGATTTCATCTTCGGTAGTGGTCGAAAGATGTATTGATGACCTAAGCGAGCTTAAAGCGATGGTGCTTATGTTTCAGAAGGAAGTTGCTATTCGAATAAGGGCCGAGCATGGAGCAAGTGAGTACGGATTTTTATCTGTATTATCTCAAACATTTTGGTCGATCAGTAAGGTTTGCGATGCCGGCCCAAAAGACTTTGATCCGGCCCCTAAAGTAGCAAGCCGAGTTTTATTATTTAAGAAAAAACCGAGTTCTGAGATTGAAAATAAAAAAAAGTTTTTAAAATTTCTTAAAGCCGCGTTCTTGCACCCTCGAAAAACAATGATGTCAAACTTAGTCAGCTTAGGGGATGTTCAAAAATCAACTCTGGAGTTGGTTTTTAAATCAAATCAATGGGATTTCATGATTCGACCTCATCAAATTTCAGTTGTTCAATTTGCTCGTCTATATAGACAAATCTACTTTGATCGTGAATAATACATAAATGACAACTGACGGAATTTTGATTGTTTCAGAAAATAAAAAAGCTAGGCACGATTTTACAATTGTTGAGGTATTTGAGGCCGGATTGGTGCTAACGGGTAGCGAAGTTAAATCGATTCGCGACAGAAAAGTGCAGCTTAAAGATTCTTATATTTTATTTAAAGGCTTTGAAGCTTATTGGATGAAGGGGCATATTGCTGTATATATGGCCAGCTCCTACAATAATCACGAACCCGAAAGATCACGAAAGCTGTTACTCAATAAATCAGAGTTAAGTGAGCTAAGAGCCTCTGTCGATCAAAAGGGGATGACCTGTGTGCCCCTTAAGCTTTATTTTAAACGAGGGCGGGCTAAGCTTGAAATTGCTCTTGTAAAAGGAAAAGATCTTTACGATAAACGTCAGGATATTAAAGATAAGCAAGTTAAGCTTGAGATGAAAAGAGCAATGAGCCATTCACGAAAAGGTAGCAAGTATGAATAGGATAAAAAACTTTCGAAGCGTTAAAATAAGAGTTTTATTTTTTAAACTATTTTTTTTAAATCTGCTTTTTTTTAATCTTCTTTTTTTGGGATGCGTTCAAGTTGAAAAAGCTCCTGAGCGTTTTAAACCCGAACTATCAGATCAACAGGCGCCACTTGTGCATGATCAATATCGCCTTAGCAAAGATCGAACTTATTTAGACGAGCTCAGAAAAGATACTCCAAGCCAAGTTAAAGTTGAAAATGATGAACTTGCTTTTTTAGATGATTACTTTTTAGACCTCGAAAAAGATCAATCAAAAATGAGAGAATCATTTCAGAAAAAGTTAAGTAAAAAACGGGAGTTTTTTCAGAATGATTTAAAAAAAGAACGGGAGCAGTTTACTAGGCAAGAAAGAAAACAAAGAGAAGAGTTTTTAAAAGAACAGGATAAATCTCGAAAGAAAATTAAATCCGAAGGGCAAAACAAAGAAATGATAAAAGAGCATTTTGCAGAATTGGATTTAAAAAGAAAAAATTTTTTCTCTCAATTAAGAGAGCATAGGGACGAGTATGAGTGGGCGGTACGAGAGAGACGAAAAAGTTTTGAAGACTACCTTAAAGATAAAAAGGATCAATTTAATGACCGCATGAAAATTTTTATCGAAAAGCAAAAGCAATATAAAAATGAAAAAAAGAAAAAAGCCCAAGAAGCCCAAGGGGCTTAAGATAGGCTGCTTAAAAAAACAGATAAACTTTTATCACCAAAAGATTTAGTTTTTAAAAGTGTAAGGTTTGGGTAACTTTCATCTAAAAATTCATGTTTTGACCATTCAATTGCCACTCGTGTTGAAGGTCCTAAAGCTTTTGATTGTGATAAAGCTAAAAGAGTTGAATGGGCCAATTTTTTTGTAAAGGGTGGGTCTATTAAAATAATATCAAAAGGATTTTCAAATTGACCGGATAAAAATTCAAGACTGTCAGATTTGATAATTTCAAATGAATCTTTAATGCTTAGCTTTTGTAGATTTTTTTTTAAAATCATGATGGATGCGGGATGGCTATCTACAAAGGTAACACTTAACGCGTTTCTTGAAAGAGCTTCAATGCCGAGATTTCCCGTGCCCGAATAAAGGTCTAAAATGTGACTGTTTTCAAATTCAAATTGAAACATATTGAAAATGGCTTCTTTAACTCGGTCTGTGGTCGGGCGAATGTGGGGTTGGTTGAATGAGCTAAGTGTTTGGCCTTTATATTTTCCTGATATAATTCTCATCTATTTTTGTCCAATTTTAACGATAAACCTTAGTATTTCGTTAGTCAGAATATCAGAGGGGTGAGAAAAATGCAATTCTGCCAGTAGCTCTTTGCCAAAAGTGCCATCACTGTTAGGTATCATTTGATCATATGTTTTAATGACTTTACAGGTAACGGTGTGTTGGCTTACCTCTGCGGGAAGTTTAAAGCTGGCTTTTAAATGATGCCCCACTTTGAGGTGATCGACTGTGGTTTCTTTGACAATAAAACCAATGGGGGTCATTTTAAGAATAGAGCCTTCGATCACTTTGTTTTGATCTTCTATCAATAAGGAGACAAAAAACGGATAAGGCTTTACTTTATTCATTTTGATGTTTCTAAGATGAGTTGTGGTAACGCTAATACATTTTCAAAGGGCTTATGTAGAAAGTGAATTTGAGTGAGGTCATTTTCAAAGGCTTGGTTAGCTGTATAGGCTGACATGAGATAAATAATTTTATTTTTTTTAAGTGATTCGGGTATCATTTTAATAACCTGTGGACCGGTCAGGTGAGGCATTATTACGTCAATTAAAATAACATCGGGTTGATTTGCCATCCACATATCATAACCCTCTTGGCCATTAGATGCTTCTAAAACATGATGATTGCCATGTCTAAGAAAGGCTCTTGATAAGGCCTTTCTTAGCAAAACTTCGTCGTCTACAATAAGTATGGTTTTTGTCATGTGTGTCCTTTATGCTATTCGATTGTATCCCAATTGGGTAACTGAATTATAAATTTGGCCCCTTTTCCCAATTCAGATTGAGCATAGATGCGTCCGCCCCAGTCCTCAATTAATTTTTTACTTAAACTCAGACCAAGACCTGTTCCTTCACCCCTTTTTTTTGTTGTAAAAAGGGGATCAAATATCTTATCAATATATTCACTATTTATTCCTGGGCCATTGTCTTGGATTTCAATCATGTAAGTCGTGGGCGTTTGCAAAACATTAATTGAAATTTGCCCTTTAAAGTCCATGGCTTGTGCTGCATTGTGGATTAAGTTAAAAATGACTTGTTGAAATAATTCGGGTTGAAAATTTGAAAAGCACTTATCCTTTGGATAGGCTTTACTTAAGTTAATTGTTCTTAATATGCTTTTTGCAAACAATATGGCTGTTTCAATATTTTCAATTAAATCAGCTTTTGATGTTTGGGTTGAGTTTTGGTTGGTAAATTGAAGTAATGATTTGATTATTTTTTCGGCTCTTCTTGCGGCCATTTCAATTTCAATAAGATCAGCCTTGGTCACTGCTGGCATGTTACTTTCAGAAGAAAGCCATTGGGTCAGAGCAATAATTCCTGAAAGAGGATTGGTCAGCTCATGAGCAATATGCCCTGCTAAATCAGCTAAAATAGCCATTTTTTGGTTAAAAATTGTTTCTACATAGTCTTGGTGTTTTTGAGTGATATCTGAAAGGCTTACCAAATAAAAAAGACTATTTTTTGAGTCTTTAAACTCAATTACATTGGGCAGAAAAAGTTTTTTTTCAAACTCGATGGCATCATCTAAACCTTGGGGAGGAGTAAAATTTGACTTACAATATTGTTGAGCTAAGCTTGAAGCCAGCTGTAGTAGCTGATTATTATTACCCTGTACCAAATTTAAATTTTTATCAAAAATATAAAGTGGTAAATTAATATGTGTAAATGCTTGATTCCATGATTTGACAAGCTTTTTAAGTAAAAGCTGATTGTAAACTTTTTGGTAACTGATAGAAATAACGGGTGCTAAATTGATTATTGGATCAACAAATTGAGGGTCCGAATTTTCATGAAAAACAAGTAACAATTGTTGATTTGATTTTATTGGTTTGCCAATTGGTATGACGGTTAGATTGTTAATAGTTTCTTTTAGAAATGAGCAAATCATAGATTTAAACTTGTTATCATTAATGTGTACGCCATAAATTTCTGGTATGCCCGTAGAATGAAATACCTGAATTTCATCACCATATTTAGAAAAGACAATACCTGTATTAGGTGATTGTTGTTGAAATATATAAAGAGATTGAATCGGGTGAGGTAACAATGATGATTTAATAACAAGGTCAATTAAATCACTTGGGTGGTTAGATGATTCGCTTTGAGAGATAAAATAAATAAAGCTTCGAAACTTTTGGTTAAGTTGCTTAAGCTTTAAATAGACCTCTTCTTTTTTTGAAGTGGCCTCTTTAATGTTTTGTTCGAGGGCTAATTGTTCGCGTTCTTGAGTGCTTTGGCTTAGTCTAACTGTTTTGCTAGATAAATAATTTGACCATTTTTGCTTAAATGAGTTCCACTCTTTTTGGACTATAATTGTATTTATATTATCTCTGTTTTTAGCTAATAATAATGTAATATTATGTTCTTTGGCTTTATTAAGGTGATTAATTGTAATCTCGTTAGGTTCAATGAGTAGGATAATTTTTTTATTAATTGAGTAAATTAAATCTTCGTTGGTTATATGATTTAAATGATTAAAACCTTCTAAAATATAAAATCCCTGACCGCTTAAATGGGAGAGTTTTTTTGAATAACTTAAATTGTTAATTTTTTTAAAATTTGTATTGGGTAAATTCGTTGTCCAACGAATGAGTTGGTCATTAATATTTTTAGTATCTTCAACGACAATTGTGGATAGTAAATTAAAACTAGAATCTTGAATCATTTTTTTTTGATAATTCATGTGAAATCTTATCAAACAATTCAGCCCAGCTTTGAAGTGAGTTTGCTAAATCATATTCTATGATTTCTGAAAGAAGATCTGAGTTTTTTGATTCAGCGGCGCTTAGGGCTTGGCCTACGGCGCTGGCCAGTTGTTGTTCATTAATATTCCAGCTTGGGACTTCAATTAAGTTCATGGGTGTTAACACAACATGAAGTGATATCAAAGATTGAACTAGCATTTGGCAAGATTCAATGACTTGTATAAAGTCTACAAGATTGTTTTCAAATCCATCAGAATTTATTTTTGTAGCTAGCTGATCTGTTTTAATAATTATCTGCGGAATTTCTTCGCGCCAATTATTTATAATTTCATGAAGTAGGTGATCAGGGTTTTCATAGAATATCTTAATTTTTTCGAGTTCCACGGTATTTATATCCTGAAGACGATGTTCATCAGACTCGGATAGCTTCATATCATTAATTACAAACTGACATATAACATAACCCTTGTTTTGATACTCATCTTCGACAGCTTTAACTAGATCACCAACGGTTTGACATTTTGATTTCAGTTGGCTGATTTCAGAGGCTGAGTAATCATGCTGTTTCATTTTGATTGTTCTCCCGAGCATTTGCTGTATTTAAATTTTCAGTTTGATTAAAAATATGTAAAATTAAATCTGAAAGTAAAAACTGAACCTTTAAAGTGGCTTCTAAAATATCTTCATGTGATCCTGGGCCAATTCGCAACTTTTCGGTTAAGTACCAATCAATGATAGGTCGAATATCGCTGTTAACGCGGTAAAGGGCTTGAACAATCTCTTCGCTTCGATTAATAAACTGCGCCACATCTTCAAGCGGTGATCCGGCTTTAACTTTATTGAGAAGTTCAATCATAAATTCATTAACATCGCGAAGCTGATTAAGAGCTGTTAAAAATTGAGAGTCAAACTGGGTAGGCATCACCCCCCCTTGGTACATGGATTGAATTAATTCCCAGCGCGTATTATTTAACTCTGTATGATTGGGTAAATAGCTCGGAGTTCCTGTTGTTGTATAAAATCCACTGGCGCTTATATTTTTATCAGTAAGCAATTCGAATATTGTATTCGCAATTTCGCTAAACTGAATTTGATTATCGTTAATTATAAATACAAAGCTACCAGGTGCGCGAGGGCCTGTTTCCCAGAAGTTTACAAAATTAGAATGGCTGAGTTGCAAGGTCCTTGTTTGGGTTAAGCTTGCAATATGGGTCAAACTACTATCTGGGCAAACCAAAAGTGAAGATTGTTTGATTATCGAAAAAACCTGAGTCAGTGCGGTTTTGCCAACAAGATTAAAAATTTTTGGATGAGTGGTGCTAGATAAAATGGTTTCAGCTTTTGCTAGTTCCGATTTATGCCCCAGTAGCACAATCGGAATTTTTATTAAGTTACCTAAATTTGAAAGTAAAAAACTTAAAGCGCTCGCTGAAAGAGTTTTCTGATCATTTGAAGCTCCCACTTGGAGAGCAATAAAAGGTGATTCAATGCCTTCTAAATGATAATCAATAAAATGATGAGTCTCCCAGTGCTTGGGTTGAACATCAACGCCCATAAGGGTCCCAAATATCTCGGCCAAATGAAAGCGATTGGGTCTATCGGTGCCGACTTGTGCATAAAAATAGGCCGACATATCATCAGGGATACTTAAAAAACCGTCAGAGGTTCGTGAGTAACCACAAATATTTGATAGAGAAGGTGAGTGTGAAGATAGGTAATAAGATATCCATGAGCTAAGGGGTGAAAATGATAAATTAATTATCTGATCAAATCCCTTTTGAACCAGGTCATTTAGCCATACTGTCATTCTGTTTTCTGACTCTTCGGTATTAGCGATATCAGATATTAAAGGCTCTAAAATGTGTTTGATGGGTAACTCAATAACTTCATTTACGGCGTCAAGTCCATATACAGCCTCACTAAATTTTTGTCTTACAATAAGTGTAATCTCTGACTCAGGGTGAGCTTGTTTATAAGCCCTGAGAGCTGGCCATGTTTGGTAAATATCACCGAGTCGGGCGATTTGTATTACGGCTATTTTCATTTGGTAATTGCTCCTTTATGAGTTCAAGTAGTGAGGATAATACGATAGTAGATGAATTTAAGGTTTGGGGATGCTCTTGCAAGCGTTCCAATTGTTTTTTCTCAATTTGGCTTTTTGCAATTTCAAGATAATTCCAAAGTGTTTGACTCATTGATTTGACTCCTTAATTTTATTTTCAATGGCGTTATAAATTTCTAAATAACTAGGGTTATTTGGTTCTAGCAAAAGGAGTTTAAAAGATTCAGCTTGGGCTAATAGGAGTAAGTTATACTCAGTTGCCTTTTGAATGAGAACTAATGAAATTTCTTTGTCGTCAAAGTTAATTTCTTGATAGTTTACAAGTCTTTCAATCGCTTTTGCTGATAGGTTGTTTAACCATGACGTGTACATAAGTAATGCTGTTCGGTTACTTGGGTTTAGATCTAAAGCATATTCAAGATTGGCGATGGCTAACGAATAATCACCTAAATTTTGATGATAAATGGCAAGCCCTGTCCAGGCTTTGTCATTATTTGGGTTCAGTTCGATTGCTTTTTTAAAATACTGCTGAACCAGGTCCCAATTGTTTCCCTGAATGGCAAGTATTCCTAAATTAACAAGTAATCGGCTTGAATTGGGGCTAATCGTAAAGGCCTTATGGTAGTTTTCTTTGGCCGATTCCATATCGTTTAATTTTAAATAGGAATTGCCTAAACTTTTATAAAGTTCATATAAGGCCTTTGTATTTTCATTCTGAACCTCGAGTAATGCTTTTTCAAAAAATATAACAGCTTTTTCGGGTAACTGCAGATCGTCAAATATCCATGCTAATAGCGAATAGCTAGTGGCTGAGGGGTAAATTTCTGCTAGTTTTACGGCAATAGTTACTTTTGCCTGAGAGGTTTTATAATAATAACTTTCAGATCGAGACAGAGCCATTTTTAAATAAATGGGGTCATCGGGTGATACGCTAAGAGCATCAAATATACTCGAAGTGCTAATGGCCTTGGGCATACGTTTTGACCTATTTAAAGTTGGATAGGTCAAACTTTCAAAAACAGTGGAGAGTTGTTCCATATTTATTTAAATCCTTTTTGGTAACTTCTTGTACAAAGGTTAAACAATGCAACTGAAGTGCCAGAAATAAAGGACTAGGCTTAGGACCTGTTACCATCCTCAAATCAAATTGAATAAAGCTGGAGGTAACTTAAATTTATATGAGACAATAGTAGAGTAAATTATTTGGGGCTTAAAAACAAAACAGTGTCACTTATTTGACGCTATTAGGGTTAGCTATTTTTTTTAATTCATTAAGTTTTATTTGAACTTCTTCTGGTAGAAAAGTGCCACGGCTGCCTGTGTAGCCTAGATATAAACTTTTTTCGAGAGCCTCATAGCATTTTGCGGCCCACTTCGAAGCGGGTAGGCGCTTAATACATGTTTCATAGTAACCTTCGTGGAGTGACCATATCGCAATGTCTTTTGTTTGCTCATAGCTTGTGCCAAGTAAAAAAAGTTCTTCACCTAAGCGGTCATTGTTTTTTTCGCTGGCAATAATAGGGTTAAGCAAAGCCTGAATTCGAAACATTTCAATTTCGTTAAATTGGCCTTTATTTGAGGGAGCCTGAGTTTGCTCAAATAATTCTTTAGCCGCATCAAAAGGCTCTTTATAAATTTTTAGATTGGCTTGGCGAGACCAGCTTTTTGCTTTGATAAGCCAAGACTGGCTTGCTGCTTTTAAATAAAATGGGATATTGGGAGCCTTTGATAAAGCTGTGATCAGTTGAATTGTTTGCTCAGGATTTTGGTTAAAGCGCACACTGATCATAAGCCCCAATCTGACGGCTCGATCTAAATCAAAAACATTTATTTTATCGCTTAGCCCCTGAGATAAAATTGAATTGATAGTTTTAAGAGCAAGATCAAACTGTCTTGTTGCCACTAGGTAATCGATTTGATCAATCAATCGAAGAGATTTCCAAGTCGAGTCAATTTTGTCAGTTGCAAAGCTAGGACCACTTTGAGTGCGGGTATGACATTCAATGCAATAGGCGGTAACATTTAAAAGTGATAATCGGGAATATTCCATGTGACCATTTTTATAAGAATCAAAACTCCTTTTAAGCTCATCTTCAAACCCTATAGATAAAAATTCTAAAATAGGATCTGTACCCATGATTGATGGAACATGACTTACCGTTTGTCCAATTTGAGATAGAGTGAGCAGGCGTTGCTCAATCGTTTTTTGATTCTGCGGATTGTGAAACTGTTTAGGGCTAACAAGGTAGGGTAAAATTTGATCTAATTCGTATTTAAGACGTACCATAGAGACGGTGACTTGGGCATCAGGAGCGGCTGCCGTTGATGAGTCTATTATGTCAACCCGATGAGGCGACGAGGGTTGACATGCGGTAACAAATGAAAACGCCATAAGGGTAACTAAAAATAAATTTAATTTCTTCATACTTAAAAGTATAAGACAGCTAATATAAAATACAACAGCCCTCTTGACACACGGGGCAAAGTTGCATTTTAAAATAAAGTATTAAACCTTCTCACTGAGTCTAACAGTATTGTCTTTAGAGTGATATCCCTTAATGGCAATTTTACCCTTTTTAATATCTTGAAGCTCTTTAATGATTAAGCTTTTTGCCTGGTCTATTAAAGATAAAATTTGAACATCTTGATCAAGGATTTGATAAATATACTGATTTTTTATATGCAGTAGGTTTTTAACATTGTCTCGGTCGTTGGTTTGATAATCAAAATTTTGTTTTGTGCACTCAGATACTTGAGTATCAATATATGAAATAACATTTAGCATTTCATCTCTTTGAGTATAAAACTCGTCTAACGAATCAATTTCACCTTGCTTAAGTAAGCTTAATTGCGTTTCGTTTAAGGTTAAATATTTTTCCAGATAGTGATTTTTTTGCTCTAACAATTGTATTAATCTCATGACCCCTCCTAGATCGAATTTTGTTAAAATCAGTTAACTCCTGTTACCCTTTTTGTTGCGAATCTGCTTTCAATTTTTCAACGGCGCCTTTCCAGCCACCGTAAAGTGTCTCTAAAATTTTAAGTGCATCTTTAAGCGGCTGCGAATCTCCGCTAATGTTGGCTTTGGTATATTGATCTGTAATAAACATATAAAGCTGCTCAAGCCGTTCCGAAATTTCTCCGCCGACTTTGTGATCTAAAGTATTATTTAGCTCAACAACAATATCATAAGCTCGGCCTAAGTGAGTGCACTTTTCGGCAATTTTTTTATCTTCATTTGCCTTTAAAGCAAGTTTAGTAAATTTAATTGCTCCTTCATAAAGCATAAGCAAGATCTGCTCTCTTGAAGCACTTACAACTTGAGTCTCTCGATATTTAAAATATGCATTTTTACTCATAAAGCTCCACGCGCCTGTTCGCACACTTTTGCATTAATTTACTCCTCTAATTTTAAAAATCGGATGATTCTTAAAAAATTAAAGTCTAGTTTTTTATCCGGCTGGTTTGACCATACCTGCCAGCGAAGCGCCTTGAGACTGAAGTTTAGACATCTTAGTTTCTAAGTCTGCAAACTTTCGTCTTAAAGACTCTTCTTTTTTAACGAGTTGATTTTCTTTTCTTTCGATACGTTCATCTATTTGTTTAATTCGATCCTGAATCCCTTTTCTTCGTGTGCCAAGGGGGCCCGAGGTGCTATTGTTTAGAGAGCCAACCACGTTTTTAACCATAGGAATAAATCCTGAAGTAAAACTGTTACCTCTTAAAAATTGAACCACCTCTTGAGGCTGGCTGGTTAAAACCTTATTAAATTTTTCTTGATTAAAATTAAGAGTTCCATTTCGAGTAAATTCAATCCCTAATTGTGAAGCTCTTTGAATCGATCCCGCTGTGCCGACAGATGAGTTTTGAATCACTTGTCTAAGTTTACTTTCAATTGACCTAAGTAAACTATCCCCTCCCATAGGGCCAAGGCGTTGCCGTCCACCTTTGTCTTTAGATAATTTGGCTTGATTTTGAATCCAGCTCAGGGCCCCATTATAAGCATCTACAAACTCTTTAATTTTTCCGCCAATAACTTGAAAGTCTTCTTTAACCGAAATAAGTATGGGACGACCTTGGCTAAGTTGTTTAATTTCTAAATTAACGCCTGGGATAATGTCTTTAGCTGAGTTTTCGGCAAGTTCCATTTCAAATCCATCTAATTTAATTTTTGCATTTTTTGCAGAAATTTTTTGATCAAATTCAAAATCTTCTTCGCCATCAAGCAAGTAGACATAGGGGAATTCAATATCTTTTTTGTTACCGGTATCAATTCCGGTTATCATAAGTCGGTAAGGGGCCTCGTTGTCCGATGAGTTTTCGACAACTTGAGCGGTAACACCATGACCTGATTTATTTATCGCTTGAGCGACCTGTTCAAGTGTCGAATTTTCTCTTTTAATATAAACTTCTTTTTCGCCATTTTTAGTGTTGAATTTAAAATATCCAGCTCCAAGCAAAGTCTCATTTTTATCCGGAAACCCATTGCTTACAACGCCGGGCTTTTGAGCTAACTGAAGAACTTCAACCTGCCATTGTCCATTTATAGCTTTATCTGGGTCAACGACTCCATTAATGACATTAGCATCTCCTGAATTAAAAATATTATTTTTAAAGCCTTTAATGCCAACAAGTTCTTCAACGGCTTTTGGTATTGATGAAATCTTTTCTGATATTTCGCCAACAAGTTTTAATTTTTCTTCGTCTTGAAGTTTTTTGTCATTCATTTGTCTTACGGGGATACGCTCAGCCTCCATTATCTGTTCGACAATGTTAGGCGGTAAACCTGATGCCATACCTGTAATTCTCATTCCCATGTAACTAGTATGGCAAAAATTATGAGCCATGTGTGAGTCAATCAATTGGCATCACTAGGCTATTATCAAGTCATCATTAAGCGACTTTCGATACGAGGTGCCCTTTTTGAGACTCTTGGTTTTCTAAGAGGCTCCATAAGTCTTGGAGTTCAATTTTTTTAATTATTTGCCCATCACTTCCGATGACTTGAACTCCAAATAAATACCCTCTGGGATCTACGACGATTGTCCACTGGCTTTGCACAACGGCTTCTAATTTTTTTAATCTATCAAGGGCTAAATCAAATTCTTCAGGGGTCATCAGTCGATGTTTTAAGTTTTTTTTATATGGGCTTTGGCCGTGCCCCTCTCGATCTTCAGTTAAATTTGTCTTAGTTGCTTTAACCTGAGTTTGCCCACTCGATTTTAAAAGGGGAGATATAAATGGAATTTTGAAAACATTTTTAATATCCATAAACCTCCCTCTAATTAGGCATCGGTAGGGATAAGTAAATAAATAATCAAATTCAACAAATTTAGTCTTTAGTCAATTTTGTCATTAAGCCCCGAGCGGGACTAAATGAGATTAATTCTCTTTCGCCGCTTTAACTCTAACTTGTTGTCAAAATTGTCTAATCAATTTTATCAAAAGTGTGATTAATTTATATGTCCAAACTCTGTACATTGAACAATTATATAAATAGGTCTACCTTTCGCTATTAAGACAAAAAAAAGAGAGGTAAGTAATGGCGTATTTTAAATGGAGTTACAATTTAAAATTCGAAAAGTTATTACTCAGATCAATTTTAAATATTTTTATTTTTACATTAGTTTTGCCAATTGTGGCCCTAGCGGCGGAGCGCGAAAATAGCACCAGCAATAGCGATGCGGGTTTGGGTAGCCCAACTTTAAATTTACCAGCATTTCCTTTGCCTTCAAGTAGCTCGGTTGGAGGAGGGGGGGCTGGGCGTGCATCGGGTAACTCTATGGCCTCCATTGGGCAAAGTTCGTTTCCAGGCATGACCTGTCCTTTGACCGAAAATAGACCTTATCAAGACTTAGTTCGAGCTATTCAAAATTTGGCAAGAGTTGTTGTGATTACTCCTGAGTGTAAAAATGATTCTGATTTGCTAGCCATGCAAAAAGAATTAGAAGAAATATTAAAATCTGGACAAAACCTAGTTGGAGTTTGGAACTCAGCTAATCAAAGTCCATCCCTTGGTGCTCAGGAAATTGGAAACTTTCAATCCGATATTACGACTGTTATTGCGGGAATTAATAACATCACAAATACTTTTCAAAATAATTCATTTTTAGAAGGTCAGTGCGGTGGAAAGCTTATGACGGGATCGGGTGTTTTAATGGCCGTAAGTGATTTGGTAACAAGCATTGCCCCATTTGCCTTAATTGGAGCTTCAATGAACCCCAGTTTAAAAATTGCATTACCTTATATTTTGGGTATCACAGGGGTGGGTAGCGTTGCTAAAATTATTAAAGGAATGCACGATAAAAACACTCTTGATATGAATCGCTTTGAGCACAGGCAAGCTGTCTTAGATAATGTATGTGAATTTTCTAGAATATCTCAACGGGTGAGATTTTTAAAATTGGCCCAATCGGGTCAAATAAACATTATCAATGATGAGTTGATAAAGATGGAAGTCACTTATCACAGTAAATTAAAAGAAGAATATAGCCATAGAACTTTTGAAATAAAAAAAATAAATGACGAATATGGTTCTAAAATGAAATCACTTAAAAATGCTCTATTTGAAATAAAAAATTCGCACCAGATATTTGCAACTGACATGAAAAATGTTTCAAATGAACTTTTTTGTTCGGTAACTCAATCCTTAATTGAGCAATCAAAACAAAGTACTTACCCCTTAGCTGTGGGCCATTTATTTACGTCCATCCTGTCTCTTCAGGTAGAGGGCACCCCCTATCAAAAAAGTTTATTAAAAGTTTACAGCAGTTTAGTAAAAGATTTTTCGATTAGTAGTAAGGCAAGCTCAGTTGATTGCTCATCTAAAAGTAGAGCCTTTTTAGAGGTGATCAGTAAAATTATCGAGCATTCTTTTTTAACCCTCGACCTATTAGACCAGTCTTTACAAAAGCAATGTTCTGCGGACCCAGATTATAGGTCTTTATCAGCCAAAAATAAAAACGTGGTACATGAAGTTGAATTTTTAACAAAAGTAAAAGATCTTTTAACTCAACTAAATTCAGACAATGCTTTACTTGATAAAATGGAGCTTGATTCGACCATTTATTTACTTAATCAATCATTATTTGGAACACCTAACGGTATTATTTTTATTCGTGGAGCTTCGCCCGCAATGAGCTGGCTCGAGTTTGTGTGGGAAAACCATTTAAGATCTCTTAATAATTTTAAAAATGACTATCAACAATTGGCTAATGAGTTATTTAAAAATACTCCCGCCTATCATTTAGATTATATTATGAAAAATAAAAAGGGTGAGGTGATAAAAGATATTTTTGGTAATCCTGTTAAATACAATAGTAATCCCCTTCGATTTAATGATTTTGATATACAAAAGGCCTATAAAAATGACTACCTTGCGGCTCAAAACTTATCATTAATTAGGCCACAAGAAATCCCTGAAGGAACACTTCAACATACTCGAGCTTGCCGAAGGCTCGAAAATTTATGGATTTCATGGTCTGCCGCTATTGATCACTTAGGTGCTACCCAGTTTTTTTGTGAATATATTTCCGAATTTTTTTCGCCTGCGACTGAAAAAAGCATATTGCAGAGGTGCCAAGGGCAGCAAGATATTTACGGTCAGGTTATTAAGTTATCAGACATCGAACAGACCCTTTTATCTTTATCCCAAAATGGGTTAAAAGAAAAAGCAAATTACGTCAGTGTTAAAATGAAACAAATGAACTGCCCTATGCCAACTATGGATGTGCTCAAGTAGCCCCCTATTAAGGGCTTTTTGTAAAGGGTCCATCGTACATTAATTTATTGTGTTACTCATCAAGAATATATAATAACGGGTTTCGCGGGATTCCGCCAACTCTGACTTCATAGTGTAGATGAGGGCCTGTCGATCTACCTGTGTTACCAACGGAGGCGACCACATCAAAACGTTTTACTGCTTGTCCTACTCGGGCAAATATTTGTGAACAATGAGCGTATCTTGTTGTTACCCCGTAACCGTGATCAATTTCGAGAACTTTTCCATAACCTTCTTCGTAGGTAGCATTAATAATAACCCCATCAGCAGGGGCAATGATAGGTGTTCCCACATTAGATGCTATATCAAGTCCTGCGTGTAAAACAGTTTTTCCGGTAAAGGGATTAGGCCGGTAACCAAATAGGCTACTTGTCCACCCTTGTGCGGGCCTTAAGCTGGGAGTCGAAGACAAAAGGGCCTGGCGTTCCGAAAGGAGCTGCCAGAGGTCAGACATACTTTGTTCAGATAAGTGAGTCTCATCAATGGCCCGATCAATACGAATCGACAAAGTAGAATAATCACGGTTTGAAGCCGATTCAATCTGAGTGAAGTTTTCTTTTTGGTTTAAATGGCTAGAGGGTAACAAGTGCTCTTGAGATAAGGGTTCTTCACTTGGCTGATCAAAAGAAGCACTATCGGGCACAGATTCTACATTGGTTTGGCCCATTTGAAGGGTTCTTTGCGGGTCATCAATATTTGTTATAACTTTGAGTTTAGTGATAAATGATTTTGCTTTTTCAAGATTAAACTCAAGTGCCGATAGCTTTCCTTCAACAAGACCCAGTTGTTGTTTAAGGACTCCGTTTTCAATAAGGAGCCGTTTTTTTTCAAGTGAGTCGATAAATAAACTACTGTAATCAATAAAAAACGTAATAAGAACCCCTAAGGAAAATAAGAGAGTGACCAGACTTATAAATATAGATTTCCATGAAAAGCTAAACCGAAGGGGTATGGCATTATCGTGAGTTGAAAGAGTCAGGGTGATATGTTTATTTTCCATTGTTAACTAACACTTAAATACATGACGGTCACATTATCAAGTCCCCCGGCCTGAAGCGCGGCTTCAACGCATTGACTAACAACCTGTTCGGGGCGTGTGGAGTTTAAAATCTGTAAGGTGTGTTCATCATTAACAAGGCCGCAGAACCCGTCTGAACACAATAAAAAATGATCCCCTTTCATAAGTGGTCGCTCAAGAATGTCGGGTATAACATCTCGTTCAAAGCCAACGCTTCGTGTGATTACATTCTTACCCACGCTGATTTGTTCTGGTCTAACCCCTGATTTCAGTTGTTCATTGACGAGCGAGTGGTCCTCTGTGACCTGCCATAGATAAGGAGCTCTAAACATATAAGCACGCGAGTCTCCAACGTTACCAATGTATAAGTTGTTTTTCCATTGATAGGCTAAAACCATAGTCGTGCCCATTCCCTCAAGCTCGGGGTTGTCATATTTAGCTTTATCAAAAATAATATGACTCGATTCTAAATAGGCATAATTTAAAAGATCTCGGGGCCTTTGCTGAGAGCGAGCATTTTTTTTAATAAATTTATGAGTTGATTCTACGGCTAATTGCGAGGCAACCTCTCCGCCTAGGTGGCCACCCATTCCGTCGGCAACAATATATAGACCAAGGTCTTGATCAATTAAAAAAGCATCTTGGTTTGAGCTTCTTTTTAATCCTGTATCTGTATGGCACCAAGCAGAAATTTTCATCCTAGGCCAAAGGTTAATACGACTTAAATAGCATCACAACAAAAAATAAAAAATCTAGCCTTTATTTATTGGCTCTAGGTTCCGAGTAAAGTTTTTATGAGGCGATTTACAATAGGGTCATTGTCCCTGCATCTAATATTATTTCTAATAATGATTTTGATTGCTCAAACTCAAAAAACGTTACCACAAATTCAGGCCCCGTCTCATGAGGTTATTTATTTTGATATAAAAAAAAATCAAGAGCCTAGTCCTAATAACGATCAAAAAAAAGTAAAACATAAAGAAAAGACTAAAAATCAGGTGGTGGATCAAAACGAAAAACCATTAAATAATGAGACTGATCCTGATGCGAGCTTATTAAGTGCTAATAACCAAAAAGTCGTTCATCAAACGATTAGCAAAAACCGCGGGGAGTTTAAAAATATTTTAAAGCCCTCTTTATTTCCTAAACAACAAGCCTCAAACACGAGTCATCAAAAAGATAAGTGGGCAAGATTTCAAGTTGAGTTACCAAATAATGGATCTGCATCTGCGCAAGCTTCTCTTAAGCCTTCTGATAAAAAAGAACATTCAGCAGAGGATCAAGGTACAGCTTCGCATTCAGAGCAAAGTGCAACCCTTGATTATATCGACTCAATTGATCAAGGGCTTGAAACTATGCTGAGTACAAAGGAGTTTCAATTTTATACTTTTTACCGACGTATTAGAAATCAACTTAACGAGCATTGGACTCCGCGAGTTAAGACTTCAGTTATAAGTGTCATCAAAAAAGGTCGAAGGATTGCTTCTGATCAAGACCTTACGACTCGGGCTATTGTTATTTTAGATCAAAAAGGGAAGCTAGTAAAAGTGCAGATTATCGGAAAATCAGGTCTTTCAGAGCTTGATCATGCCGCCTTAGATGCTTTAAAGGCGGCCACACCCTTTTCTAACCCGCCGCGAGGAATGATAGACCCCGATGGTCTCATTCGAATACGTTGGGACTTTGTTATCGAAGGATAATTTCTTCTTCGCTTGTCATTTCTAGACCTTTTAAGCAAGCCTCTACAACCGAATCTTCATCAATATGATGAAACTCGTAAACATCCTTTGGTAACCCGCATCTTGAATGCTTACGTACGGCAAGGGATATTTGCTTTACGCCAACAACAGAGCCAAGGTTATCAAGTAGGCCTGGTTCTCCATCATGAACCGATATAATAGGGGTTCTGCGTCCTGCAATCAGTTTAAGCTCTCTTGCATCCGCCGTTCTTTCGGCTTTAAAAAATAAATGACCGTTGATGCCTAACTCTTTGGTTAGGTAGCTGTAGTCGTTTTCATGTGCAAGGTTACCTAATAATAAATCAGTAGAGGTAACGCATATGATATTTGCGTAAATACCTTTTTGTAAAAGTTTTTCAGAAGCGGCAACGGCTTCAGTTGTAAGGGCGCCAAGAGCAAAGATGTTAACAACATTATCACCAGGGGAGTAATTGGCGTAACCTCTATAGTCTATTAAATAATAGGCACCTTTAAGTACGCTGTGACGAAGCTGCTCTAAGATCATTTCATCTGAAAGCGGGGGGACAAGGGATTGGTCTTGAGCTCCCGATATTTCAAATCCTGTGGGGTGCAAAAGTACGTCATTTGTAGATTTAAAACGAAGTTGCGTTTTAAGATGGCGCAATAAGTTTTTTTGTTCAACGCCTCTGGTAACACATCTAATGTGCACCCCTGATCGACCATAATTGTCATCAAGCATGTGGCGTTTAATGGCATCAGATAAAATCCAATCTAATTCAATTGCAAAATAGGGCTCCCAAGTTATTTGATTTGGAATTTGAAAATCAGATTTCCATCCGTGCTGGGCGCCTTCGGGAGATAGGGTAACACCAGCAGGGGTTCCTACTAAAATAAAACTCGATTTCCAGTAGATATTGTAAAAATGCTGATCTAAGGCGCGTTTAATAAAAAAATCATAAACGGTCATAAGTGGTAAAATCGGAACGCCAATAATATCGCGCATTTTGCCGAAAGAGCCCATACAGGACATGGTATTGGCTTCAGCAATTTCAAAGCGAATAAACCGATCGGCAGGGTCTTGGCCTGGTACAAGATCAGGAGTTTTTGAATCTTTAACCCCATGGGTTTTTTCGTAATCTGAAGTGATGGGTACGCCAAATATTTTTCCATCCATTAACGAATTTAAATTGGTTGAAGTTCCCACATCAGGGGCCATAGCTACCATAAGCTCAGAAGGGTGTTTCCATGCCGCTTCACTGGGGTTAAGGGGTTTAAACCCGTCAGGTAGTTGGGCGCCCGTTCCATAAGGCGTATTAGCACAACGATTTAATTTGGCATTAATTTGGCCCAGCATCCACTGTGTGTGTGGGTAACTTGCCATTTTAAGGTTAATGCCAACCTCAGTCGGGATGGGGCCTAGCTCATCAAACAATTTGGCAAAAAACTTTTTATTTTCAATTTTTAACTCTTCTTGTTTTAAAGTTTCAGAATAAAGGGACTGACTTCGTTGCATTAAAAACAACTGTTCAGAAGAGTTCTTATCAAAGCGAGCAAATAGTGTTTCGGAGCTTAACCCTTGTTCTTTTTTTAGCCTTTCAACATCTTCTTGGTCTGGTATAATATTGTGATTATTGGGAACAGCTTCTGTGTTTAAACCCCAGCCTTTGACCGTATGGGCAATGATAAGTGAGGGGCGGTCGGTAACTTTTTTTGTTTCGAGCATGGCTTTAGCCAGCATTTCAATATCGTGTCCCCCTAAATCACGTAAGATCAGGTGAAACTCCTCATCTGTCAGGCCATTTAAAAAATTATTAAGTTTGGGGTAACTTTTGGTAATTCCTTTTTTTAGAGCCTTCATATCCTTGATTAAAAGCAGCGATTGTAACTCATAATCGAGAAGCTCTTTTTCTAAAAAGTTTTTAAACAGCTCGCCATCGGGCCGTTTAAAAGCAGCTAGGCGTTTTTGTCCATGTCTAATTTGGATAACATGCCAACCATTGGCTTTAAATGTTTTTTCAATTCGGTCATTGTCAGAGCCATCCATAATTTTGTGGTTGGTTATCCTGTGGCCATCAAGCGATTGCCGATTATAATCCAAAATCCAGGTCAGGTTACCGATTTGTCTTTCTGCAAACTCAGGTAGGGCTTCAAATAGCGACCCTTCCCTAAACTCACTATCTCCCCCGATGGCCCAGAAATGAGCATCGGGAACCTTGTAGTCATGATCTTTTGCGTAGCGATAAGCAAGGGCTAAGTAACCAGCGTTAACCGGCGGAATTCCGACAGTACCTGTGGGTAACACATTGTGATGGTCAGGATCTAAAGCCGAATGGTAACTCTGAAAAACGGTTTGCCCTTCGGTACTAAACTTTCTAAGTCCCAGCATGGCCTCGTTAGCCTCTTCAAGGCTGAGTCGTGAATGGTTTTGTTTTAAAAGTAGATCTAATAAATAATTATAGGCATGATCTGTAGGTGAGGCATGGGGTTTACTTACAATAAAATCAAACCCCGTTTTAACTAATAAGTGAAGAGCCCCAGATATGTGGATCGAAGAGGCTGCTGCCGAGGCATGCCCCCCTACTTTGGGGTCACCTTTTTGTTTGTCTCCGCGGTGATTGGCTTGGTAAACCATTTGAGTCGCTAAATAGTGGGCCCTTTTAACAATCGAATTAAGTGTGTCCTCAGAAACATGAGGGTTTCGTTTTGCTGTCATTTATTTTATCCTTAAATTGGGTTTTATCGTGTTAATATAAGTATGCCTAATACGAAAAAAGTTTAATGAGTTTAATTGTTATATGAAAAGCAAAAGACTATCAACTATAAATCAGTAGTTTTAGGCTTGATCAAAAACATCTTAGATTGCCCATGCTGACTATGGCTTAGCTCATAATCTAAATCAGAGGGCAAAGGCAAAACTGTGTGAAATGGCAAATTTTTTATAATTTTTTTATGAAGTTCTAAAATATCTTGAGCTTCTAAATTGCACGAAAAATAAAGTTCGCCACGAGGAGCTAGGGCTTTTTGACATAAGTTAAGTAACATTTCTAAATCTTTTTCTAATCTAAAAACGCCCTTTTCGGTTCGCGCAAAAGTAGGAGGGTCACAAATAATAATATCATAACGATTAACCATTGAGCCTTTTGTTTGCGGGGGTTTTAGGGAAAGTTTTTTTAAAAACTCAATCGAATCCACTTTAAACCACTGCGTGTTTTCAAGCGAAAAGTGATTGAGTAAAAAATTTTCTTTACCCCATTCGAGATAGGTTTTGCTAATATCAACATTGGTAATCAATTGGGCTCCGGCTTTGGCGGCATTCAGGCTAAAGCCAGCTGTATAGCAAAATAAATTGAGTACAGTTTTATTTTGGCTGGCTTGTTGAACCCTAAGCCTATTAGCTTTTTGATCTAAAAACAGACCATAGCTAGCACCTTGCTGACTTTTTAATAAATAATTCACAGAATTTTCTGTAATCGTCCAACTGTTTTGAGTGGGCGGCGGGCCCCCCATCCATACAATATCAGAAAATAAATTTTTGCCGCGATTAGGTCTTAACTGAAGGGCCAGGGGCCTGCCTAAAAGTTGAGATATAAACAACAAACGGTTTAACTGATCGGGGCTAGCAGCCGAATCACTAAAGGCATGTACCCATAGGTAAGGGCCTAAAATATCTAATACCCAAAGTGTATTTTTGTCTGTCCATGTGGCCCCCCTAAGGGCCATTTTATTGTTTTCAGATTTTAAAAATTGAAATACCCGTTGAGTGCTGTCAAGTGAGGATAATAACGAAATAAGAATAGGATCATTTAAAAGCCCAAGTCTTTCAAAAAAAATAGGCGGCGCAGATTTAAAGGGTTCTAGGCCCGGTAACTCAAGTGACTCTGAATGCAAGCAAATTTGTGAAAAGGGACTGCCTCCGTACAAAGTATCACCTAAAATAGGTAAACCAATCGATTGGGCATGAAGCCTAATTTGGTGGGTCTTTCCGGTTAAGGGCACGGCTTCCCAAAGTTCAGCATAAGCATTTCGTTTAATTCTTTTAAACAAGGTGTGGCTTGATTTTGAAGGCCCTGGGCTAAAGTCGAAGACTTTTTTGGATTGAGTGATTTCACCGTGAACTTCAAATTGATCTGATTGACTATTTCGATCAGTTAAAAAAAGGTATCGCTTTTTTATTTGTCGAGCTTCAAAAAGTTGACGGAGCTGATCAGCGGCATCGGGATTTGCCCCAAAAACAAGGGTTCCCGAGGTGGTTTTATCTAACCTATGGGCTACAAAATACTTTTTATTATGTTTTTGAGAAAGATACTCACACCAGCCAAGCTGTCCTGGGTCACTTCGGTGAGTGGATATTCCATTTGGCTTATCTGTAAAAATAAAGTCATTTGTATTCATTTGTGCTTGTCAGAATTCATATTATTTATTGAAAATAGAAACATATGCTAAAAACTCACTTAAGGCCAATAAGAAATGCTAAGTTCTATTTTTTTCTAAAAACGCTTATTATTATTTTTTTTAGTCCATTTGGCTTTGCTGCTGAGGCGGTGATTCAATATCCGCAAAATATTCTATTGAACAAGCAAAATAATGTTTTTTTGGTCGATAAAACAAATCGTAGGCTCAGTGTATATCAGCCAGGCCCTTTACCCGTTAAATTGGCTGAACAGCCAGCTGATATCGGTAAAAAATTAGGAGATAAGCAAAAACGAAATGACTATCGAACACCTGAGGGGGTTTACTTTTTAGAAAAAAAATTAACCCCTCCCGAAATTCCCTATGATTTATATGGTCAAATGGCATTTACATCAAATTATCCTAATTTATTTGATCGATTGGCAGGTAAAACGGGCGATGGAATTTGGCTTCATGCGGTTCCCGAATCTATACCGCTGACCAGGGGGTCAAGAGGCTGCGTGGTTGTTGATAATAAAGTTATTTCTAGCCTTCAAAACTTTATTGAGCTTAAAGCTACCCCTCTTATTATCGTGTCACAAACTCAGTGGGTAACATCTGAGCAAATTGAAAAACGAAAAATTCGGGTTGAAAATGCCTTTGAGCAGTGGCGAAAGCTATGGGAATCTCAATCTTTAGAGGCTTATGCGGGTTACTACCATCCCCAGTTTCAAGGCGGGGGAATGGATAAAAGGGCATGGCTTAATCATAAAAATAAAATTAAAAGCAAATACTCTCAGATTAAAATCGATCTTAATCCGCAATTAATTTTAAGCTTTAATAATCAATTTATTTTTCAGGTTTATCAAAATTATCAGTCAGATCAGTACCAAGATAAAGGTGTTAAAACTATACAAGGTTACCTTGATATTGATACGAATGGTGCCCAAGGGATACTCATTTTAAGCGAAGAGTGGACTCCTGTTAATAGTAATCAAACAGCGACTAGCCAAGAGGGTGTTTAACTTTTTCTAATAGCATGGCCACTCCCTGGCCGCCGCCAATACAGGCGCTTCCTATGGCATACTGTTTTTGGGTTTGACTCAGTTCAATGGCAAGATGATTCATAATTCGAGTTCCCGAGGCCCCAAGGGGGTGTCCCAAGGCAATAGCGCCTCCGTGGGGATTGGTCAATTCGCGTTTTAATCCTAATTCTTTTTCGACAGCTAGGTATTGGGCCGAGAAAGCCTCATTCACTTCTATATGATCAATATCGTTAAGGGTCAGTTTTTGTTTTTCAAGCAAAAACCGGATGGCATTGGCTGGCCCAATGCCCATAATTTTAGGATCGCAGCCGACAACATGGTAACCCTTTATTTTGGCAAGTGGCTTAAGTCCCCACTGGGTAACAAATTTTTCAGAGGCAATTAAAGTTGCCGCTGCCCCGTCAACAATTCCGCTAGCGGTTCCGGCGGTAACAAGACCTTCTTTTTTAAAAAGAGGTTTTAGTAAATTAAGCTTTTCGATCGTGGTATCAGCTTTAGGGTGCTCATCTTTTGTTAAAAAATTAGGACTGTTACCAGATAGAGCGCTTTTATGGTTTGGCAAAGCTATAGGCGTTATTTCACGTTCAAAAATTTTTTGTTCTTGAGCCTTTTGGTAACGGGCCTGTGACAAAAGGGAGTATTCGTCGCATTCAGCGCGTGAAATTTGGTATTGCTCTCCCAGCCTTTCTGCCGTCATGGCCATTGGCATTTGAGCATATTCATCAAATAAAGCCGCTGTTAAAAGGTCATCAAGATGCAGATGCCCCATTTTGCTTTCAGAAAATCTAACTTGGTTGGCCAAATAAGGAATTTGAGACATGCTTTCGACGCCGCCAGCCAAAACGCAGTCGGCTTCACCAAGAGCAATCATTTGGGCGGCTTCAATCCAACTCTGAAACCCGCTCCCACAAAGCCTGTTAACACTATAAGCGGGGCGATCCATAGGGACCCCGGCATTTAATCCCACATGGCGGGCTAAATAGGCCGAATCTTTATTAGCTCCAACCACTTGTCCAAAAACGATGTGATCGACTTCTGAGGGCGCAAAAGCAAGCCCCTCAAATAAAGACTGGCTAACCATTGTGGCTAAGCTTGTTGCAGAGATATTTTTTAAAGAGCCGCCAAAGGCCCCAAAGGGTGTTCGTTTTGCACTAATAATATAAATATTTTTCATATGATGAGTGTTTCATGGATTTAAAAGATGTAAAACAAAGACTCCCGTTTGACACTTTGTGCATTAAATGACTAATCTTGAAGTATGATTTTTGGACAAACGACAAATCGCTTTTATACATTTATTTTATCCTTCTTTTTGGTTCTTTTTTTAGGGGCTTGCTCGACCGACGAAAAAAAAGCCCAAACAGCAGAAGATCTTTTTAAATCAGCTCAATATTTTGAAGAAAACGAACGCTTTGAAGAGGCCATTCGTCGATTTAATGAAGTTAGGCAAAAGTTTCCGTATTCAAAAGTAGCCATTGATGCCGAGCTAAAAATTGCTGATGTCTATTACAAGCAAGAAAGTTTTGCCGAGTCTCAAATTGCCTATGAAGCCTTCAGGGAGCAGCATCCCCAACATGAAAAAGCAGACTATGTTACTTACAAAATTGCTCAAAGTTATTTTGAACAATTACCGACAACAATCGATCGTGATTTAAGCGTAGCCCCCCAAGCATTGGCCAATTTTAAAGAATTAGTAAAAGACTATCCCGAGTCTGAGTTTGTCGCTGATTCGCAAAATAAAATAATATCCATTCAGACAAAGATGGCCGAAAAAGTTAAATACATTGCTGAGTTTTATTATAAAAAAAAGGCCTATTTAAGCGCACTTGAGCGCTTTGAGGAGCTGCTTATTATGGGGATATCAGCCACTCAAGAACAAGAGGTTTTAATTAAAGCTATCGATGCGGCCAAAAAAATTGGAGACATTGAAAGAGCAAAAAGGCTTGAAAGTCGCATTAAGGCTTCCAGCTCCTCATCTTCTGAAAAAAACGATAGTAACAAGGGGATTTCTTTGTGAGCCAAGAGATCAATGAAATTTTTGAAGAGGCTAAAACCTATTTTATAGATGGTAACTATAAAATGGCTGAAAGTATTTTAAATCAAATGATTTTAAATCACACAAGAAACTTAGAAGTCTTTCAAATGCTGGCCACTATTTATTATGACCGTGGACAATTTAATAAAGCGATTCGTTTTTTTAAAAGGGCTTTAGAGATTGACCCTACCTACACGGATGCAAGCGTTGGTCTTTCTATTATTCTTAATGATATTGGCCGTTATGACGAAGGCAAACAGGTTTTCGATGAAGCGCAAAAGCTTTTAGACAAAAGAAAAAATCAATCAGACCCCTTTTTAGACGAAAAATTAGCTTCTAAGCACGAAGAATTAGCTGATTTATATTTTCAGTATAAGCGTTATTCGGAGGCTTTAGATCAATTACTAAAGGCTCAAAAGCTTTCGGCTCGAAAGCCCGAAATTACAATGCGCCTTTCTGAGTGTTACTTAAAAATGGGCGATCAGCAAAAGGCGATCAGGGATTTAAAAAATCTAATTAAAGAATACCCTAATTTTTTAACAGCGCGGATGAAGTTGGCCCATGTTTTTTATGACTCTAATCAATTGGTTGAAGCTACCGAACTATGGGAGTCTGTACTGGCCAGAGATCCTCATCATCAGGAAGCAAAAAAATGGATAAAAATGGCCCAGGCCGTAGGTGTTACCTATTTAAATGAATCAACTATGTGAGGTTGTATGTCTTTAATTAAGGATGATCTTTCTTTATATTTAACGCACGAAGAAATTCAAAATGTGGTCGTTGAGTTAGCAAATCGTATTGAGGCTGACTATGCAGGAAAAGAGCTGATTTGGATTTGCCCCTTGCGCGGTTCGATCCATTTTATTGCGGATATTGTAAGATGCATTCATTTGCCTCAGCAGGTTGAGTTTGTTCAACTCAAATCACTCAGTAAGGGTGGGGCTATAACCATTCAAAAAGATATATCTACCGAAATTAAAGGTAAGCATGTTTTGGTAGCTGAAGAAATTATAGATTCTGGCCGGGGACTTTCTTTTTTGATTCGTCACCTTGAGGCATCAAGACCCGCATCTTTAAAAGTGGTAACCCTGTTAGATAAGCCGGCTCGAAGAGATCTGCCACTCAGGGCAGACTATATAGGACGAGTGATTGAAGATCGTTTTGTGGTAGGCTACGGCATGGATTACGAAGAGCTGGGCCGAAACTATAAAGATATTCACTACCTTAAAAATTAATATATGTTACCCAAACAATTTGCTTATTTTATTGTTACGGCAGTGCTACTTTATTTTGTAGTCAATGTTTTAGTTGTTTATTTGGGAAAGGCTTAAAAGGAATATTTATGAATCATGATTTTGTCGCTGTTCGAAAAATGCCAAATACTCCTAGTTTGATAAAAGGACCAAAAGATACTCTTGTTTTATTTGGTGAACTTTTTCAAAGGGGTTATGCCAATGGCCTTGTAGAGCAGGCCCAAAAGCAAGGAGCTAAAATAATCACAGCTACAGTAGGTCGGCGTGATGGGGGGAGTAGTAATGAGGGTAACTTTGGTGAGTTAAGACCTTTGACCCCGCAAGAGTTAGCCCTTATACCGTTTGAGTGTATTAATGTGCCACTCGAGGCGGGATTTGATCGCGAAGCGGCTAGCGATGGGCTTAATGTTTTAGATCGTCTTAAAAATGTAAAACTGAGCAATTGGGATTCGGCCCTAATGGATTGGCCGCTTATAGAGGAAAGTCAAAAATTAGCGAAGCTCAGATTTCGTAATAACGTTAAATTATTTTTTAATGAGCTTTCAAATAAAGTTAACCCTGAGGGAAATGTTATTATTTCTCATTTAATGGCGGGTGGGGTGCCCCGACATAAAATTGTATTGGCCCTGCTGAGCCGCACGGTTAAAGGGGTTGGAGAAAAATATTTTTCTAGTCAAAAGCTTTGGGAGTCAGACTTAGGCAAACTTATTGCTCGCAATTTTTTAGAGGTAACAGCAGAAACTTTTAACATTTTACTTCAAGAAGCCGATGGGTTTATAAAAAACCATAAAGGCAAGGTGGCTTTTACTGCCTATGGTTACCATGGTACGGAAGTTTTTATTGAAAATAAATTAACTTGGCAAAGTTATACACCCTACTTGCAGGGTTGGGCAAAAATTGCCCTTGAAAATTATGCTAAAGAGCATGCCCAAAAGGGTTTGGCTTGCACAGTTTACAACTGTCCTGAAATTTTAACCCAATCATCTTCTATTTTTCAAGGGGTTGAAATTCCACTTTATCCTTTACTTAATGCTTTTAAGTTACTGGCACCCACTTCTAAAACAACATTGCAGCTATGGCAATCGTCTCAAGGCAAGCTTAAAGATGGAGTTAATCTAGATGAGCTATTAAAAACTTGTGATTATGTATTACAAGACAAAGACATTAAAGAGCTTAATTATTTTGATCTTTGGCCTCAGCATAGCTCAGCAAAGCAGCTTGAAAAAATTTTAGTTGCGAGTGATGCCATGTTAAGCGCCCATAAGGATTTTAAAGACGTTATGACAAATGATTTAAGTGAAATTATTTTTCAGGCAACCGGAAAGGTCATTCTTGCTCATGCGGGGCAAGCCAATCAACCTGTGGTATGCCTAGGGCATGATGTTGTGGTTGATGCCTCCCTCTAGAATTTTATCCTCATCTGTGGCGACCGTACTGGGAGTCGGAAAAATAAAGCCCGCTTCAGGCACCTGGGGTACGCTTGCCGCTGTTCCTTTGGCTTTACTCATTATGCCTCTACCTTTTTTGCATATGTTAATCTGCCTAGTTCTTTTTTTTGTCGCTGTTTGGGCCTCGCACGAGCACTCCATTTTTTTAAACCAAAAAGATCCTTCTGAAATCGTAATTGACGAATATTTAGGTTATCTCATTACGATGGTTTGGCTTCCTCTCAGTTGGAAAACCATTTTATTGGGATTTGTGCTGTTTAGGTTACTTGATATTTTTAAACCCTCTTTGATTGGATGGATTGATAAAAAATCTAAAGGTGGTTTTGGTATTGTCGCTGATGATGTTATTGCAGGCATCATTGCCAATATTTTTATGCAAGTGATTGTTACTTATTATTCTTAAGGCATGGCCATCCTTGGCCCATTTAGTGCTGTAAGTATAGACATGAAAATAAAAAGACGAGTTAAATTTAATTTAATGAGATCTAAGATTAAAGCAGGTGACGTATTTGGTATAAGTGTACTTATTTTATACACGTTACTTGTTTCGTCATTGAGTTTTGCCAGCACCGAACCGCTACGTAATGCAAAGCTGCTTATGGACGCGCAAAGAAGTAGGTTTTACAACTTAACTCAAGCCAAGGTTGTTGTTGCTAACTATGAGCTTTTGCGCAAAGACTTTTCTCACCTTAAGCATTTTTCAAATGAGCAGTGGGATCAATGGCTTATTAAAAATGCAGGGTATATTTCGACTGAGCAACAAAAACAAACATATGTGAACACTCAAATTCCGGCAAATTTAGAGCAGTATAAAATGGGGCTTAGGCCCATGGCCTACCGAAGAGCCGCTATATTTAGAGGTGATAATAATGAAATGCTAGATATCAAAGGGGTCGGCACACAGGATGCCCCGGGTCCCTTGGGAAAAGATCACTCCAATGGTCTTTTATCTGTTGGCGAGGGAATAAGGGAGTTTTTATACGAAATGGTTGTAGATAAAATATTTCAGCACTCCCAATCGGGTTTTGAAACCGTGGGTAACTATGCAGTTTTATCCGCGGGATTTGAAATTAAAAATTTGGATGGATCTTCATCTCCTGCTGGGTTACTTGTTAGGCAGGCTCATAAGCGAAGCGAGTACCCCTTGCAAATGCTATCTGATTCAGCTTCTATCGCCGTTGAAAAAATTATTAGACTCTATGGGCTGACATCGGCCGGCGCCCATCATTTAAAGTATCAATTTGACCTGATGAATGTTCAGGGATCAAGTTCGGGAGCCGTCATTGATTTTGGAGGTTTTTTAAGCCTAGATCATTTTGTTAGGCCACTAACTCCTTTTGCATTAGGCTGGAAGCCAGAAGCAAAATTTAGTAAAGAATACCTTATGATTTATCAGCCCGATGTGCGATTGCGTTTGAGCCCTGAATTGTGGGGGCAAACTGTTACCAAAAAACCAGATCCCGCGTTTGATAACCCTTGGATATGGTCTCACGATCTTGCGAGAGCTTATGCCAATGGTCAAGCAGATCAGGATGCTGTGAAAAAACATATCGATACGATGACCTCAGATTTTTTTAAAAAACTTCAACTTAATCAGTTGAGCCCCTATCAGCTTTCAATTTTACCAATGAGATGTCATAGTGTGTTTAGACTGCGAATTTAAAATAGGATACACTTAATATAAGCAGCGATCATCTAGGCCCCACAACTTTATGTCCTATGTTCAGATTACGTTTTTTTAGACAAAAAATGTTTAGAGCGCGACTATAATTTTATAATTTAGGAAAGCTTATATTGTGAATCAAAGTACTGATCAAACCCTTTCCGGAATTGTTGAAAGGGTTACTTACCACAACGAGCAAAATGGCTGGTCCGTTTTAAAGGTAAAATCTTTTCGTGACCCATCAAAGCTAACTACCGTTTTGGTTCATCAAGTTAAAGTTTTTGCCGGAGCCACAATGGAGTTTCGCGGTCAGTGGGTCAACCATCCCAAACATGGTGAACAATTTAAAGCCTCATTTTGCTTAGAAAAAAAACCAGCATCGGCGGCCGCGATTGAAAAGTATTTAGGCTCTGGTCTTATTAAAGGGGTTGGGCCCGCAACGGCTAAAAGAATTGTGACCTACTTCAAAGCTAATACGCTTGAGGTTTTTGAAAACAATATCGAGCAATTGATGCAAGTGCCAGGGATTGCTGAAATTAAACTCAAGCAAATTAAAACTTCATGGTTAGAGCATGCGGCCATTAGACAGGTTATGCTGTTTTTGCAAGGGTACGGAATTAGCACTTTGTTTGCTGCAAAAATTTATAAAACCTACGGTGATAAAGCCATTGAGATTGTTACCGAAAATCCCTACCGCTTGGCCCATGATATTTATGGAATTGGTTTTTTTTCGGCTGATAAAATTGCTTTAGCCATGGGTTTTCAAAAAGACGGCCAAAAAAGAATTGAGGCTGCGATAAGACATGTTCTATCGGCAAGTCGTGACGAGGGGCACTGTTACTTAACGAGAGAGCAAATTCAAAATGAAATCTTAAATTTGTTGCGTGAGCCAATTAATGAAACGGTTATAGATACGATATTAGTTGATTTAGATATTTCAAATCAGATCAAATCAAGGTGGCTCATTTCTGAGTTAAATCGAGAAAGTGATTTACAAAGCGAGTTTAAATCAATCTCAGAACCCAGATCAAAATCTATCGCCGAATATCAGCCCGAATCAAAACTCGATTCTAAATCAGAGGCTCAATTGGCGGCAATTGAACCTAAACAAATTAAGTGTTACTATTCAAAAAGTTTGTATTTTGATGAGTTAGTAACAGCAAATCAGGTTAAAAAAAGATTAGAAATTAAAATTAATTCAGATCCTGAGCGAATTTCAAATTGGATAACAAAATATTCAGAAAAAAATAATATTTCTTTAAGTGAAGAGCAATTTTTAGCGGTTCGTGCGATTGTGGGCCAGTCATTTTCGGTTTTAACAGGCGGGCCTGGGTGCGGTAAAACAACGTGCACAAAGGTTCTTGTTCAATTGTTAAAAGCCATGGGTAAAAATGTGTTACTCGCAGCTCCTACGGGCCGAGCCGCGCAAAGAATGACAGAAGTTATTGGGTTAGAGGCAAAAACAATTCACAGACTTCTCGAGTGGGAGCCCAGTAAAAACGGATTTAAGCGGGATAAATCATTTCCCCTTTTCGTTGATTTTTTGATCATTGATGAAGCTTCAATGCTAGATGTTTCTTTAACGGCAAGATTATTTGAAGCTACACCAATCGAGTCGCAAATTGTACTGATCGGTGACCCCGATCAGCTCCCATCGGTTGGCGCAGGTAACGTTTTATCTGACCTTTTGAGTTCTAAAAAAATACCAAGACATCGGCTTACAAAAATTTTTAGGCAAGCTGAGGCTTCTTCGATTATTAAATTTGCTCACCAAATAAATTCAGGTATTGTTCCGGCTATCTATTCACCTATTGCTAAGCCTCAAGCTTTTTCAGAGGGCCACGACTGTTTGTTTTTTGATACGGATGAAGCCACTCAAGATCAAATGAAATTTATAAAAACGGCAAAATGGATTGTGAGCCAGTCGGCCCAACAAGCTGACAAGCATTCTCCAGACATTGATGGTTTGAGCCAAAAAAATAAAAATAAGATACCAGATGAAACAGAGATCAATGACCCTGTTACTTTAGAATCTTGCTTTAGGCCACAAAACGTTGATCGAGAGGCTCTAAGGTTAGATGGGTGGACGATTCCCGAAAAGTTTAAGCATGTCGATCTCAATAAGCTAAATAATGCGAATACTCCAACCGAAGAGTTAAAATCCGTTCTTAAAAAAGTTCACCCATGGTCTAGTATCAATTATGGTTACTCAGCTATGGATACACTTTTAAGAATTTACACAAAAACAGTCCCCCAATGGTTGGGTGGTCCACAAGAAATTCAAATTCTTACGCCCCAAATTCGAGGGACCATGGGGAGTCTTAATTTAAACGAATCTTTACAAAGAGTTTTTAATCCCGAATCGCCCTTGAAAAGTCAAATTCAATATGGTTCTAAAATAATTCGAGTTGGGGACCGAGTCATTCAGACTCGAAATAATTATGACCTGGGCGTTTTTAATGGGGACATAGGTCATGTTACCCACGTAGACAATCACGATATGATTTGTCAGGTTCAGTTTTCTGGTCACGAGGCTCGCCATGTTGAATATCAAAATGACAATCTTAATGATTTATCCTTAGCCTATGCGATTACCATTCATAAATCTCAGGGGAGCGAATTTCCTGTGGTCATTATCCCTGTGTTTTCGCAGCACTATAATATGCTATTTCGAAACTTAATTTACACAGCCCTGACTCGAGCTAAAAAATTAGCTATATTTGTTGGTAACCGTAAAGCCTTTTCCTATGCCGTAAGCCAAGTCGACAATAGACAAAGGCAAACTCAGCTTACAGAATTAATTGATGGGGAAGTTTAGCTGATTGCCTTTGAGTCGAGCAAAAATGGAAGATGAAATGGTTAAAAAATAAGATGACAGAGTCTCTCGAAAACAAGAGGGACAGAATCGCTCAAAAATAAAATAGGGACAAAATCGTATCAAAATCACACGCCTTAAGCAGAAATGAAATATCTTCTCGATGGTTTTAAGTTAAAGGTGTATCATAAATCTTATCTGGTTTTAATAAGAGGGGTGTCTTTTTAAATTTGGGGTGGGAAAAGATGAGTTTTTTTAAAAGATATTATCTAATTGGTATAATTTTTATATTTTCAATGGTTGCATTTAATAATTGCAGCTCATCATTTTTAGCTAATCAAGACACACTACCTCAAAGTCTTGCTGAACTATCCCAACAAGAGCAAACCGAAGTTGAAGAGCTAAAAGACGAAATTAAAAATTTACCATATAAATCTGTTCAAGACTTTGAAAGCGATTTGGGAACCCCAACTCTATGTCAAGTTGATGGTAACTTCCCCCTCCGAACTCACTATAAAAAAAATGTAGGGCCATTTATTGGGGGTTTTGATCTTCCTGATCTATTCAACGCACGGGCTGATTTGCAGGCGTCCCAAGGAGAGAAGTATGTTTTAAATTATACTCTCCCCCTGCCTAGCGTGGATAACTATATAGCCAATCGATATGATCATTTATTATTTTCTGATGCTGAGATTAAAAAAGTTCTGCAACTTCTGTGTTCAAAAACCAGCGACCGCATTGTTTTAATTCAGCCAGACAAAGAAATATTTAATATGGCCGATTTAACACAAATTATTAAAGCCAATCAAAATTACTATCAGGTCATTCATGGGTTAGTTTATAAATCAAACTTATTTACTATTGTTGTGCCGCCACTTTGGAATAGTAACAATAATTATTCGCTCGTAATTAACGGTATGTACTCACTTAACAGCAGCCTTGTTGATAAAGTGGGATCTTCTCTATACCAGATATTAAAGGCGGTAAGAGCCGCAAACCAAAAAGGGGCGATCGGAGTATTATGGAATGGCGGAGGGGCCATCGGCTCTCGCACTGTAAACAACAAAGCTTATCAAGACCTAAATTTATTTTTAAATATGGTCGTGCCAGCTGTAAATATTGATCCTAATCGCGTGGTTACTTTTGGTGAGTCACGCGGTGGTGTTACGGCATTAAATATTGCTTCACACCCATTGGTAACCTCTGTGCGCGTGGGGCTGGCATACGCCTCGGTGCCCCCTTCTGATTTAAATTTAATAAAAAAATTAGTTACACCAACTGTGCCCGCCTTGCTCGATGCTAATGATTGGTCAACCGGATTTGTGGGGTCATGGGACAGTCGATTTGTTATGCCAGATGGGGTGACAACAGGTCAAAGTCAGCACCTAAAAGTTTTAGCAGGTACAGATAATGCCCAGTTTATTGCCGATGAAATTAATTTATCTGCGCCCAAAAAACTTAAAAAGTTACTAAAAAATAAAACATCAATTGTTTTAGAAATCGGCTCTCATGATTTTATTGTTCCTTTTATTGATCAATTAAACTTACTCAATATTTATAAAAATAATCAGGTTCGAGTTCATGGTAAAATTAACTATATCGGAGGGCATCTCTCTTTTCAAAAGCCAATGATGCATATGCTTTATTCTGCAGTTTTACAGATGGAATCTGATCCTGATCAGGCGCTTTCACAAATTCACGTTGATCCTAGTAAAACTGATACTTTTTTGATTGATCATTCTTTGGGTAACTCACCTATGCCTTGGAAAATCGATTATAATTCAAGTCCACTGACCTTAGAGTTTCCCAAATATATGGTTAATCATATGCCAGCTCAAATTCTTGTTTCTGGCGTGGCAGGTAAATCATATGCCATTATTGCTCAAAACTCACTCGGAGATTATTATTTACATGAGTTTACTATACCCAATGAACGCATATTAATTTCTGAATTTGACCATCTTGATATGCCAGAAGGAGATATTAAATTGCTTCATCTTTTTGAAGTTGGTCCATCGGGGCCTATTAATAAAATTAATTTCATATCAAGCGTTACCGGTAAAAGTGAAGAAATTAAAATTAATCGTTTTAAAGGCGAGGGCGCAGATGATCCTGTCAGGTTAGGAAGGGCTGCCACTTCTAAGGTTTTAGAGGCCATTTATGCAGGGCAGTCATTTGTGAGTTCGGGAGTTAACTATGGCCTTCTTGAAGTAGGACTATTGCCTTTAACTCAAGATGAAATTGAACTTTATAAAAAGCTTAAGCAGTAGGACATAGTCGCATGTTTGATATCGAAAAATTAATACAAGTTCTTATTGATAAAAAATTAACAATTGGTTTTGCCGAGTCTTGTACGGGTGGTTTAATCAGCTCACTTGTTACCCAGCACTCAGGAGTATCAAAAATTTTTTATGGATCAGTCGTTAGCTATTCAAATGATATAAAACAAAAATTACTAGGCGTGCTTCCTGAAACCTTAAATGCCCACGGAGCCGTCAGCCAAGAAGTAGCCTTAGAAATGGCTATGGGAGCCAAAAATTTACTAGGTGTAGACATTGCTCTTTCGGTTACAGGAATTGCCGGCCCAACAGGGGCCACAAAAAATAAACCCGTGGGTCTGGTTTATTTTGCCTATGTCTACCAAGTACGAAATTCCCCATTCAAGCTTGAGCAAAAATCATGGTCAGCGCATTTTTCAGGTAACCGAAAAATTATTCAAGAGCAAAGCGCCTTTCACGGGCTTAGCGCCGTTTACAAGCTGTTAAGTCCAGAATAAAAAAAGCCTGCATTTTGAGCAGGCTTTTTTATAAAATTCAAAAACAAATAATAAATTATCGTTTTGAGTATTGGCCTCTTCGGCGAGCACCACGAAGGCCGTACTTTTTTCGCTCAACTTCTCTGGGGTCACGTTTTAGTAGGCCCAAGTCCTTAAGTGCTTTACGTAATGTCTCATCATAAGCAGTCAGGGCTCTTGCGATCCCTAAAGAGATAGCTCCCGACTGGCCAGTTTCTCCGCCGCCTTTAACGGTAACATTAACATCAAATTTTTTGCCAGTAACAGCATTAAGGGCTCTTTGAGCTAAAAATTTTGATTGAATCCGTTTTAGGTAGTCTTCAAAGGTAAGACCATTGATAGTAATAAGACCTTTGCCGGGTTTTAAAAAAACTCGTGCTGTGCTGGTTTTTCTTCGTCCTGTTCCGTAATATATTTTTTCTGCTGCCATGACTTTTTATCCTCTTGTTATTTCGTCAATGAAAGGGCTACTGGGTTTTGAGCTTGATGCGGATGCTCAGCGCCTTTGTAGAGCTTAAGTTTAGTAATCAGCTGAGTTGATAAACGATTTTTAGGTAACATCCCCTCGACAGCCTCTTTTAAAATAAAAGTAGGATCTGACTCAAGCATTTCTTTAGCTGTATTTTCTTTAAGAGAGCCAAAAAAGCGTGAATGTCTGTAGTATTTCTTTTCGCTCCATTTGTTGCCAGTAAAAACAACTTTTTCGGCATTAATGACCACCACAAAATCACCCTGATCAGAGTTGGGTGTAAATGTTGGCAGATTTTTGCCTCTTAAAATATTGGCAATTTGAGTCGCTAAGCGACCTACGGTTTGTCCATTGGCGTCGATTAAAACCCAATTACGTGTGGCACTGTCTTTATTAAGATAAGGAGTCATCATTTTATACCTCTTTAAACTGAAGGACTTTTTTAGAGTTTTATCAGCTGTATGTCAAGTTTCTTTGGATAATAAACTTTTAGTAAAAAAAGCCCCTGCGCCGGAGCCGTAGGACCAGCCTTTTTTCGGTTTTTACTATTAAGCACTTCTTGTACCTTTTGCGGGTCCTTATTTTTTTCAAAATCATCTATAATCGTCCCCACAATATTACGAACCATTTGCTTTAAAAACCCAGACCCTGTGATTTGAAACTCAACTAAATGGGGCGAGCGCTGCCTCCACTGAGCCTTATATATGGTGCGAACGGTATGAGACACGGGTGTTCCGACGCTCTGAAAGCTTGCAAAATCATGCTTTCCGATTAAAGGCTTTGTCAGTTCATTAAGCCGTTCAATATCCAAAGGCCTTCTTAGCCACCAACTATAGCGAGCCAATAACGCTGTAGGGCGAGGGTTGTTCCAAATTAAAAACCGGTAAGTTTTATGAGTCGCTGAAATGGTCGAATGAAAGTCATCAGGCGCAAGCCATGCCTGTTTAACCGAAATTGAGACTGGCAGTTTAGCCTTAAGTGCCCAGCAAATATCTTTAGGCAGTGGCTTATTATTACTATTATCATTATTATTATAAATTCTAAAATGACAAATTTGCCCTTGGGCATGCACACCCGCATCTGTTCGCCCTGATGCGCTCACTGATATTTGTTGTTTAAAAATACTTTCTATGGCGCTTTCGAGAGTGCCCTGAATACTCGGCTTTTTAGGCCCAAGCGCATGATCTTTTTGTTTTTGCCAACCGCAATAATCAGTTCCGTCATAGGATATCAATAGAACAACTTTTTTGAAGTTTCCCTCGGGGCGGGAGATTTTGTTGAGTGATTTGTCGGGTGATTTATCGCGTGATTTGTCAGGTGATTTATCAGGTGAATTATTGGGTGAATTATTGGGTG
>DYOP01000118.1 GCA_020720425.1 Bdellovibrio sp.
TTTTATTTGTCGTTTGGCTTATCCCAACTCGCATCGTTTTATTTGTCGTTTGGTTTGTCCCCACTCCCATCATTTTTTTTCGATATATAATGATCACAATGGTTACCAAATACCAAACAACAGACAAAATCATTATTAAATCTAGGCTTCTCATTTTTTTTAAATAAAGACTTAAGGCTATAAATCCAACAGCTAAAACACCTAAAAAAAGTGTTACCATTAAGTGCGACTGTTTAAAAATATCAAGCAGCATATGATGAATATGTGAGCGATCGGCCCTAAAAGGACTATGCTTTTTTGATATCCGATAAAAAAACACTCTCACCATATCAAGGGCTGGTATCAGTAATGTGGCTAAAGCCACAGCAGGAGCGGCTTTGATATAAAACCACTTTGAACTTATATAAGAGGTTCTATTAGCCTCGATAAATTTAAGGGCTAATACAGCTAATACAAAGCCCACTAACATCGACCCCGTATCGCCCATAAATATTTTAGCTCGGTTAAAATTATAAAATAAAAAGCCCAGTAAAGCTCCGGCCAGTGAAATAGCTAAAAACGATAAAGCGTACATTTTAAATAAGGCAAACCAAGCTGCAAAAAAAAGCGCAGCTATTAAACCCAATATGCCAGCAAGACCATTAACCCCATCAATTAAATTAAATGCGTTAATAAACGAAACAATCACCAAAAAAGCAATAATCACCCCAAGCCATTGCGGAATAAGGGTAACACCAAACATTCCCCAAAGACTGGTCAGCTTAACCTGCCCAAGGGTTGTTATTAAAAAAGCGCAAATGGCCTGAATAAATAATTTTTTACCTGGTGATAATACCAAGATATCGTCTTTCATCCCCGCAAAAAATAATAAAAGCAAGGAGGCCGTCATAAAAGGGATCGAAGATAAATTATAAAAATCAGTAAATACCGAATACGAAAATAATAAGCCCGAAAATATAGCCACCCCGCCCAGAGTAGGGATTGGTTTACCGTGAAGCTTTCTAACCAAATCGGGAGTATCCATTAATTGCTTAATATCAGCGACCCTAATAATCACCGGAATCGAAAGCATCGAAATCAAAAGAGCTAAAAAAAATGAGCCAGTTAAAGCCCAAATCAAAAAATCATTCTGCAAACTCATATTGTTGTTACAGTTAATAGCTATATATAACTAATATCAAGCTCCATTTTAATGCGTTGCCCAATCTGCACTCAAACTTTATTCCTGAACTCTTTGCGAGATATCAAATTATAATAAAGAATCCAAACTTCAACTCGTATCCGGAACCCTACCGATCTTGTTTTTTTATAAAAAATTTTTTATGGTCATTTTTTAAAATTTACTCATACTATTATAATTTAAGGGATACTCTGAATTAAAAAAACTAGACAAATTGAGGGTTCCCAAAGAGAATAAGCAAGGAGAACCAATTTTTAAAACTGACAAAACGGAAGACAAACAAGGCTTTTCCAAGTTATTTAGAATAACAGCTAAATCGCAACTACGAAAGAACTGCAGAATGAGTTTTATAATAAAAAAATTAAAATACCATTCCTATTTTTTGAATAATGTTTTAGTAGAAGACCTTATTTGACAGAGGAAAAAATTGAAAATGTGCTTCTACACTACGAAAAAAAAGTAGTCCAAGACAATGGGCGAATTGCTTACCATGGGTATGACATGGGGGCTAAAAAATTTTTAAAAGTCATAGTAGAAATAGAAAACAAAGAACAAATTATTTTTAACGCTTACTACGATAGAAGTTATAAACTAAAAGCCGCGAGGAATTAATGAAAATTATTTATGATAAACAAACCGGGATGCTAAATATCCAATTTAAAGATGAGCCATCAACTGAGAGTGCTGAGATAAATCCTGGTGTTGTAGTTGATTACAATGACAAAGGTGAAATTGTTGGGCTTGAAATTGAAGATGCTCATAAGTTTGATTTGAGTAAATTTAGTTTTGAAACGTTAGACAATGTTGGTTAAATTAGCTCCACGGCTATTTAATTAATTAAATTTAATGCATCGCCCAATCTGCACTCAAACTTTATTCCTGATAAGTTCAATTTGCCTTTTTAAGTTTCTCTAAATCTGATGGCGTTATTTGGTATTCACGGCCAATCTTTTTAGGACTGATAATACCATCTTCTATTCGGCGCTGTAAGGTTCTATCTGAAATACCAAGTATAGCTGCGGCTGCCTGAAGATTAAACCAAGGGTTTTCAATTTCAGATACATCAACAATTTGAATTTCTGTAACAGAACCATCTTTGGCATAGCCAACAAAAACATTTGGTGCAATCTCCTCGTCTCGAACGACACCAGCTCCCGGTTTAACAACAAATGATATGGCATCGGCTTTTTTATCATATGAAAAATTCATATTGGCCTCCAGTTAATTAGAACAGTTTTAATCACTATAATTTTAGGTTCAGTTACTATTGAAATGCAGACAAAGTTATCTGTGCGCTCTGGTACATGATTAAAAATCCAAAATGCATTTAAATTTTGAGGCTTTTGTTTTATTTGACCGTTTTCAATAAGATCAATTATCAGATCCTCAGAAATATCTCTTTCTGCCATTCTGTGCAGTGCATGATTTGTAATCAAAATGTCGTACGCGATAGTATTAAACTTTGCCTTCATACTTACAAACAAGTGTAACATACGACAAAGTACGACACAAGTAAGAATTCATCATCTCAAAAAACATATCCAATCAACTTAATCCATCAATCAATCTCAGTCCCTTAGTTTTGGTTCACAGCGAACATGCCCGCCAACATTACAGGTGACGGAAACATTGCGGACAAATGGGAAAATAGCAACCCTTTAGGTATTCAGACTGACGGCGATACTAGGTGGAACTTGACAGTTTATTCAATTGAACCCAGCGTTGAGTTACGAAAACTATGCTGGTGGATAAACAGTATCAGCCTGTATAAATTTCTGATATCTGGACGTCTGATATCTGGACGTTATACCGTATCAAATTGATATTTTGTAGTTTATATGGTACTAATTTGTAGTTTTTAAGGTACACTTACTAATGAACAGCACTCACCTGCCGAAAAGATATTATAAGACCTAAGATGGTCATGAACCAGCGAAAGACTTTATAGCAAGCCTTGATAAGGCACCTAAAGCAAAAATTTGGGTCCAGATCGACCGGCTCAAGATTGGCAACACAGGAAAAGGGCACCGAGTTGGCGGAGTAAGTGAATTGATCATTGATGATGGGCCAGGATATCGGGTCTATTATGCGATTGTTGATGGAATGACTCTTTTGCTGCTGTTAACAGCAGGGGATAAGAAGACACAACAAAAGGATATTGAAACTGCCAAAAGATACCTCGCAAATTACGAAAGCAGAAAGTTGAAGGTAAAAAATGAATAAAGATATAAAATATGTAAACCCAGTTGGTTCTGATTTTGACGAACAAC
>DYOP01000042.1:0-2618 GCA_020720425.1 Bdellovibrio sp.
ACTGAACTTTACTCGTGAGTAGAATTCAGTTGACTGAATTTTACTCGTAAGTAAAATAAAGCTCTATGAGTACAACTCGCTATCTTGAAAAGCATATCCGGAATGATTTAAAAAAGAAAATGGTCTTTGTAGGCGGCCCACGCCAAGTTGGAAAAACTACTTTATCAAAAGAGTTTATAACTCAAAAAGAACAGTATTATAATTGGGATATTTTAAAACACCGAGATATTATTAAAAAGCATATCTTTAATCCTTCCCTTAAGTTAATCGTTCTTGATGAAGTTCATAAGTACTCACGTTGGCGTACGTTAGCAAAAGGAATTTATGATGAATATTCAAATGCATTGTCAGTATTGGTTACGGGGTCTGCACGATTAGATCATTTTAGAAAAGGCGGTGATTCACTTGTGGGCCGTTACCATTATTACAGGCTTCATCCCTTTAGCTTGCCAGAACTAAGCCCTCGTTATAGCCGCACAACTACCGAAAGACTATTACGTTTTGGCGGGTTCCCGGAACCCTATCATGAAAATTCTGACTCATTTTATAGGCGATGGAAAAAAGAGCGGATCAGCCGAGTTGTTTATCAAGATCTTCGTGATCTTAACACATTAAAGGATCTCTCTAAAATTGAATTACTCGTTGATTTGCTACCATCAAAAGTTGGCTCGATTTTGTCGATTAAAAGTTTACAAGAAGATCTTGAGGTGTCACCTAATACAGTTTCCCAATGGATTAAAATTTTAGAATCTGTTTATTACTGTTACCGTCTATTGCCCTTTGGTGCTAGTAAAATTCGTGCCATTAAAAAATCAAATAAGCTCTACTTATGGGATTGGGCCGAAGTTGAATCGGCAGGGGCGCGTTTTGAAAACATGGTAGCGAGTCATCTTTTAAAATACTGCCATTTTATAGAAGACACAGAAGGCTATAAGATGGAGCTACGTTTTATACGTGATGTTGACCTTCGAGAAGTTGATTTTGTGGTCATTCAAAATAAAAAACTACTTTTTGCCGTTGAATGTAAGACAGGAGAAAAAAACATCTCTCCCCATTTAAAATATTTTTCGGCAAGAACATCTATTCCTGAATTTTTTCAAGTTCATTTAGGCTCGCAAAATTATATTCATGGTAACATTCATGTGTTACCATTTGAAGATTTTTGCAAGATTAAAAAAATTCTTTAGTGGTTTGCTAATAACTTGTGCTAGGTTATTTGGATAAATCTTAGGTAAAGGCAAAGACAAAGGCAAAATCCAAACCCCATTTTCTTTGTGTTCTTTGCTTCTGCAATAAACAACAAGTTTTTAGATTTTAGGGTAACATCTTTCAATCGCAATTAAATTTTGATAATCAGACGAGTCCACCTGAGTTGCGGGCTTACATTCAAAAGCCTTTATGCGCACTAGAGAGGCGTAGCACACTTTTCAGTGTGCTACGCTTGTCCCTATTGACAGTAACAGCCATATCGAATTTTCGAGCTCTTTGTTTAAACCAAAGTTGCTTTGTCCTAAAACGATTTGCCAGCTGGCCTGATTATATTTTTGCTTTTGCCCAAAACCTAAAAGGGCTTGGGTTTTGTCGTGCTCAAAGCTATTTTGATTGGGCCTTAAGCCTTCAACTCGGGCCACAATAAAATCATTATCGCTGACAAACCAGAGGCCTTCGATATGAGCCCACTGAAAGGCCCCATAGTTTTGCCCCCCACCCGAGGTGGCTGCATCTAATTGTTGCAAAAAATCGCCGCCACCTAATTCAAAATAAATTTCTTTTAAGTTTTCAATTTTAAAAAATGTAAGGGCGCCCATTCTGATTTTAGATTTTAACTCACTTTTAAAGGGCAATCCTTCAATCCTAAGTGCAGGCTGCTGGGTTGACTCAGGGCCCGTGTTACCTGTGCTCATAGTTAGCTGAGCACCCCATTGATCCGGCTTATGATAGCTAAAGCGAGTGCTCACCCAGGTTTGGTTATCGTACTGGGGGTTACTATTATTTACAGCTGAGTAATCCGTGTTTTCAAACAAATAGGATTCGCCTGAGTGCAAAACAAAATCTACAGCAAACGGTTTTGTATTCCAAAACAATTTAATACCTTTATCTTGCTTAGACCAAAGACCCATTTTATAAACCATTCGCGGTAACTTTTGATTTTCTGAATATCCTAAAACACTTTCTACCCCAAAGGGGATGGGTAACAATCCGGCTGACATCCCTAAATATTTAGTTTTATAAGATAAATAAGCCTGTAAAACCGTAAAACCCTGTTCTGACGAAACAGGCTTAAACCAAACTGGGGACTGCCTATACGCAACGCTACCAAAACTAAAAAAAGTCGCCAAATCAGGTTCTAAACTCCACGAAAAATTAACCTCTGAATTATATAAAATAAGACTATCTTGCGAAAAACTAGGATTTCCAATTTCAATCTGAAGTTTTGCGGCCTCTAGGTTAAAATCACCCAGAAGTTCAGAAGCGGCATAAGCATTAAAGGGGGAGAATAAAAAAAATATAAAATGTACAACAAAAAAACCAATCATTTTTTTAATCATAACCCAAACTCCCAGAGCCTAAGCTAAATACTCTTAGCTTAGCCTAACCATAATCCTTCTTATATCCTT
>DYOP01000042.1:2718-10441 GCA_020720425.1 Bdellovibrio sp.
CTGATAGGTTTTTCCATCCGTGGCAGTTGTTGCATTTTTTGCAACAACTGAATTACGGTCAAGTTCTTCGTCCTTAAAGATGTTAGAAATATGTTTAGAAATCACTGACTTATCTCGATCAAAAAGTTCAGCCATTTGCATAAGCGATAGCCAAATGGTTTCTCCCTCAAAACGTACTTCAAGACGAATTTTTCCGTTATTAGCATTATAAAGAAGCAATTGAGATACCGATAATTGAGATTGCATTTTATTACTCATGTTGTGACTCAATGGTTGTATCAGGGCCCGTGTAAAGAAAAATAAATATAAAATGTACAACAAAAAAACTAATCATTTTTTTAATCATAACCCTAACTCCCAAAGCCTAAACTAAACTCTCTTAGCCTAACCATAACCCTTATAGCCTTAACCTTAACCTAACTCCCTACCCCTTAGTTTCATCGCTTTCAATGATACCATCAACTAAAAAAATACGGCGTTCAGCTTGCTGGGCATATTCTTTTTCGTGAGTAACTAATACCACTGTCGTTTTGTACTCGTTATGGGCTTTTAAAAGAAGCTCCATTACTTTTTGTCCATTTTGAGTATCTAAAGAGCCCGTGGGCTCATCGGCAAATATAAATTTGGGTTTCATAATTAAACTTCGCGCAATGGCCACTCTTTGCTGCTCACCGCCTGATAGCTGACTCGGAAGACGGCTTGTTTTTTCACCAAGCCCTACTTCGTTTAATAACTCAATTGCTCGGGGTTCATAATCCTTATGAAGATTATTGCGCCTGGCTGGCAGTAGCACATTTTCTAAAGCCGATAATTCGGGTAACAAGTAATGAAACTGAAAAATAAAACCAATATTTAAATTTCTAAAATCATGAAGCTGTTTTTCGTTCATCAGGGCCGGATTATTGTTATTTAAAGTAACACTCCCTGAAGTTGGTTTATCTAAAGTCGATAGTAAATAAAGCAAAGTGGTTTTTCCACTCCCTGAACGACCCCAAATTGAAACAAATTGACCTTGGGGAATTTCAAATGACAAATTTTTTAAAACTCGGGTTTCGGGGTGACCAAAGCTTTTTATAAGAGAGTTTACTTTAATCATATTTTACTCCTCCCTTATAATATCAATAGGAGTCATTTGGCTTGCCGCCCTTGCCGGAATATAACCCGCCAATAAACTTGATCCCACTGCCATCAAAATCCCTTGCAAATAAATCATAGGATCAATTTCAATTTGAACTTGGGATTTGGCTATAGAATGAAGATAATTCATTGTAAAATAAGATATCAAATAACCTAATACAACGCCCAAAACTGCCCCAATAAAGCCCAGCACAAGTCCTTGAGTTAAAAAAAGCTCTAAAATTTGTCTTGATTGGTAACCCAGTGATCTTAAAATCGCAATCTCACGGCGTTTTTGATTTACGATAATACTTAAAACATTATAAATTCCAAATGAGGCCACAAGCACAATCCCTACCGTAATAAAATTTCGAGTTAAGTCTTGGATCACGGTAACCTCTAAAAACTGAGCATTGGCTTGGTCCCACGACTCAACCTTATCAACCGACCACTGACTCCACTGATCAGCAATGGGCCGCGCTTGATCAACGTCAAACAGTCTAACAATAATTTGGCTAACCTGCCCTTGGGCGCCGGCAATATTAGAGGCCTGCGAGATATGAGTGTATAAAACATTATTATCAATCCCTCGGGCCCCCATACTAAAGCGTCCCACCACTCGGTGAGGTAACATCTCCCCTGACAATCCGACTATAAAAATCGACTCCCCTACGGCTACGCCTAGTTCATCAAGTAACTCAGCCCCCCCAATCACTAAAGGCCCGCCACCTGATAAATCAGCCAATTTTCCTTCGGTAATAAAAGATTCGAGTTGAGTCACCATTCGATGTCTTTGCGGGTAAATCCCTACAAGCTGAGCAGTGCGCTTAACTCCGGCCCTTCGAATCAAAACTTGGGTTTGATAAAGTTCCGAAAAACCTGAGACATCACTGTTTTGGGATAAAAATGTAAACCAATCAAAAGGGCTTGCAATGCGGCTTTCGTTTCGTTTTCCAGCCGGATTGGTAACCCACAAATAATTATTTTTTTGTTTTGGATCAAAAATATTTTCAATATTCTTAGGACTAATTGTTTCGTCTCGGCCTGTTATTTTAACATGACCATCATTTTCAATAAGCTGCCTAATCATATAAGCTCTAAACCCTAACTGAAGCCCTGTTAAAAAAATAAAAATAGAAGTTCCAAGGGCTATGCCAATTAAAATAAGCAAAGACTGCTTTTTACGACTTAATAGGTGTCTGAGAGCTAAAAAAATCATTCCTTTTTTTCCATAGGTTTAGAAAGAAGAACTTTATCAGAGAGTAAAATATCTCCCTCTAAAACCTCAATCCATTCGCTACTTCTAAGACCTGTTTTAATTTCAATTTTATCTTTTTTTTGATTGCGGATTCGAGTGACTCGACCTTGATTAACTGCTGTCAAAGGGATTAATAGGGCATCACTTTTTTGCCCAACCTCGATCACGATATCTACGGTCATACCAGGTAAAATATTTTCTGGCATTTGATCTAATGGCTTTATGCGAACAATAAATTGACTCTCATTTGGATAAATACTTTCAACAAGACCTTGGTATTGACTTACGCGATCTGAATCAAAACTTAAAATAACATTTTGCTTTGTTTTAATTCTCATCGCCGCACTTTGCTCAACCGCTACTTCTACATACGGTTGAGATAAATCTTCGACTCGAATAACCAAAGATTGAGGAAATACATTTTCGCTATCTTTAAACGGCAAGCGGGTAACCACTCCGTTAAAAGGCGCTTTAACCGTAGGGCCTAGCTCTAACTCAACTAATTTTTGACCTTTAACGACTTTTTGACCTTCGGTAACTTCAATTTTTTTAATTTGATAAGCTAAGCTCGGTTTAAAATCAAAACTTCGAGTGGCTTTAACAACCCCTAAACCATAGACGGCTTCGGTAACTTTATCTTTTTTTGGCTGAGCCTGTAATTGAGTCGAGCTTTTTTTTTGATATCCCCAAACCCCTAAACCTAAAATTAAAAAAGCTGCAATTAACCAATAATATTTTTTATTCATGATTAAATTCCTTAATTATATTTTTATTTTCTCTCTAAAAAAATAGGAAGTCACGAGGATAGCCATACAAACAAAGATCTGAGCCAATGGTTTGCGGCCATAAGCTGTGCGGCTATAAGTTGTGCAGCCATAAGTTGTGCAGCCATAAGTTGAGCGGCCATAAGCTGTGCGGCTATAAGTTGTGCAGCTATAAGTTGTGCGGCCATAAGTTGTGCGGCTATAAGTTGTGCAGCCATGTTGAATTCGCAAAAGGGAGGTCTTTTATTTCAGATGGTCTAGAAAGCTATGTCCTGGGTTTAAATGGAGCAAAATTAGGAACAAAACGACATACAAAATTGCAAACTCTCCCTTGGGTACAGTCTCAGAACTATCAATTTAAACTATTTCCAGCCTTCTTTATTAAAAATTTCTCTACATTCTTGACTCATAAATTTTATAAACTCGTTCGCTATTTTTTTTTGGCTTGTCGATTGAGCAATGGCTGTTCCCATAGAACGATAAATTGTTAATTCTGACTCCGTTGGGATGATGTCTGCAATTTCTTTATTACGCATTCCCCAAATGTTAAAGACAAGCCAAGCATCAATGGTTTTGTCTTCTTTCCATTTTTTTTCAGCCTGTCCTGTATTTTTTGCAGATAATACAATATTTGATCTAAACTTATTGATTGCTTTAACATTTTGCATTCGACCAATAATATCTTCCCACATCCCAACTTGGCCTGCACCATTAACAACCAGAACTTTCAAATCTCTTTCGGTTAAATCTTTTATACCCTTTATTTTTTTTGGATTTCCGGCCCTAACTAAGATGGCCGAAGGACGTAGGTAATGAGTTTCAACCGAATCCTTATTTAATTCTTTAATATTTTCGATAAAAAAATCCATCATGTTTTCTGAACCTGAATAAAAAATATCAGCATTTTTAACTTCGGCAATCCAAGTTTCGGTTGGTCCCGAAGTAATATCTACTTTTATATTTTTTGCCTTCTCATAAGCTAGGGCACACTTTTTTAATGCCGGGGCTGGTCCACCCGGTCCATAAATTTTAAGACTTGTTTGGGCATTGGCGCTTAGGCAAATAAATGACATCATAAATATAAACACATAAAAAATTCTCATTAGGTAACTCCTTTTAAATATTTATTTTGGGAATCAAAGACCAATCTGAGCTTTCGGGGTAAGCATGAGCATTTTCTTTTAACTCTTCAACTTGCCCCGTAAACTTTAAAAATCCCATATAGGCAGAAAGCACTGAATTAAAAGCATGAAAGTCTTGAGCTAAAATTTTTAAATCTTGTTTGTAAATAAAGAGTTGCCCTTTGTCGATTAAAGCCTTTAAAAATTGCTCCCTCGCTGGCTCTCCATTTGCTGATGAGTGAAGGCTTCGAGTAACAGATTCGGGTAAACCCCATTTTTTACCTAACCGATAACTGACTATTTTTTTATTAATCTCATGAGTGGGATAATTTTTATCTGACAATTGCCTTAAAACAAACCGAGTTCTTGCAAGTAACGGAGCCATATTGCTACCCAAAGGCAAATCAATATCAAAAAATTTTTCATCAAAATGCTTGAAATAAACATCAATTGGTCTTTGTAAATAAGCAATCGGAGGTAAGGCCTCTTTTGATTTAAATTGAACTCTCATTTTTTCAAAATGCTGGTTCATCCAAATCACATCAGGTTTTTGGCAAAGACTAAGGTTACCCAACACACGGGAGCAATTGCAATCAAAGCAGGGGGGTAAGGTTAAGGGGGTATCAAAGGTTAAGCTTTGAATATCAGATTGATTTAAAGTCCATTCAAGCAAAACTTGATCACCACTTATATCCTTATCATGCCCTACTTTTGGCTTAAGATCTGCTAAAAATAAGCGTTTCTGATCAAAAAAATACTCAAGACGGCACATTGAAGTTTTTTGAGTTTTAAGGCCCGATAAAGAGTAACCTAAAAATGCAATAGGTTTAAGTATGGGCACTTAAGACCCAATCAATTTCTAAGGTTTTAAAACCCTCTTGATTTAAACGCTCAATAAGAACTGATTTTTTAAGCTCTTGGGTCCAAATTAATACGCAGCCGCCACCACCCGCTCCTAAAATTTTTAAATACACTTTAGGATACTCAGTGCAAATGGCTTTTAACTTTAAAATTTCATGGCTTGCAAAACTTGGCGATAGCTGAAGCCTGTACTCATATTCTTTTTCAAACCATATTGGTAACAGTTCGCTTACATTATGACTTTCAAAATTTAAATACATTTGCTCAGAAACTTCACTAATCCCTTTTAAAGCATTTAAAACAACCGAATCTTTTTTTACAGCCCTTGATAAAACATCAAAATTATTAAGCCCTGAATGATGACTTTTGCCTGTATCAACTAAAAACCCATTTTTAGAAAGTGGCCACTGAGCCGGATTAAGACTTATCTGTTTAACTCCAAAATCATCGTAATTTAAACAGCTCAGCCCCCCCGTTAAAGGCGGAAAATAATCTTGGGTGCCTGTTGGGGTCATAAGCATTCGGGCTTCGATATTATGGGCCAACAGGGCCCACTCATTAACTGTTAAATTTTCAAATTGATGGGTCCATTTAGAAAAGGCTTTTAAAATACTAATCACTAAACTTGAACTACCGCCAAGCCCGCCGCCAACGGGGGATTCTGATGAGGTTTCGAGTCTAAAACCAAGGGGGATAGTAAAAAGTTTAAGAGTTTGTTTTATTAATTCAAACGATGGGTTTGCATTTAAAAAAAAATCTTCTAAATTTAAAAAAGATTGATCTAAATTAAGATCTTTCAAATAAAAACTCACTTCTTGGTTTAAAGAGGGAGTTAATTTAACATGAGTCCAGATATTAATGGCTCCATTTATTGTTTTAGCCCCTCCCACAAACGAATAAAGAGGCCACATATCAAGCGTTCCCCCTGCTAAATCAATGCGCGTGGGGCTTTTAACATATATCGTACTCACTTGGTAACCTCTGTTTTTGATGCCGAAGGCGCTGACTGCGACTGTGACTCTGACTGTGACTCTGACTGTGACGACTGAGAACTCTCCTGAACAGGATTAGTTTTGTGAGGCTTAAAAAAACGATCTAATTGTAATTTGTTAAAATCAGATTCTAAAATAAAAACAATATCATTAAATAAAGAACTTTTAACTGGAATGAGTTTTTTTGAGGCTTGTCTAGCAGTTTGTTTTTCGCCTTTTTTTGGCATTTTACCATCATTTTTATTCACTTCAATGGCTTTATAAAAATCTAAACTAAAAAATAAATTTTTATCTTCTTCATAAAAATTAACCGCATAGTTTTTAACATAAGAAGAGTGATTGCTTTTAAATGAAAGTCCTAACTCCTCTTTAAACTGATCTATGGTCAGTAAATTAATTTGATCAATCAACAGAGCGAGATCAATTTTTCCTAGTTCATTCCTAATGGGTTGTTCATTTTTTTTCTCATCACTCTTTGGCACCTCATTTTTAATGTCATTATTATTAAGTGGCTCTTGATGCTTTAAACTTGTTTGACCAAGCGCCCACTTATTCTCAAGCCAAAGGTAATCGACATTTTGATTGTTACTTTCTAAAGAAACACTTTTTGCCTTATTTTTATCAAAAGCAAACGCAAAACTATAATCGCGCAACTGCCTTAAATTTAACCCATTCATTTTATCAAAATCAGACTGAGCTATTTTTACTACCTGATGACGGTTTTTAATCCAAACATAAAAGTAACCCTGCTTTGATTTATAAAATTCAGAAACCCACACCCCAGAAGGTAAATCTAATTTTAAAGTTACCAGCGGCTTGATTAAGTCCCATTTAATTTTTTGCTCATTTGTTGGGTCAGATTCTGAAACAAACTCTGTTATCATAGGCTGTGAAAGCGTATACAAAAATTCTTGAATTTTACTTGAATCTAATAAAATGTCAGAATGCTTAACTTCGGTCCATATTTTTTTGCTTTCATCTGTTTTATCTTTATTGTTTAGCTCTGCGCCAGTTGTTTGTTTATTCTCACTATTGTTATTACTTAAAGTATTATCACCACTTTTACCACGGGCGACAGGGCCTTTGGTGTTACTACCTTTGGTGTTACTATCTTTAACATTACTAATCTTTTTATTTTGAGTCACTTTTTCAAATTTAAAATCGACATTTGAGTTTTTAATTTGCCATTTCTCTAAACTGGCCAATGACTCTGAAAATAAACTTTTTTTACGAAAATCAAAAATCTTTTTTTCGAAATAAGTTTGCCAAACTGATGAAGCTAAATAAACTTCAGTCCCTTTCTCAGATTTTAGATAAACCGAGCCTTCAAAATTTTTATTTTTTGCCAACAAAAAGATAAGGGGCTCTTGACTGTTTTGGGTGGACACTTTTAATACCCCTAAAGGCTGATTAAACCCATAAAAATCATCTTTAAAATCAAAAGACCTTGATAACTTTTTGTCATATTTTTCTTGAGTGATTGATTTTAAAAAATCATTAACACTTGGCTCATCACTGGGCTCAACAAGGGGGTGAGTTATTGTCCACAAATGACCTTGCTTTTCGAGAGTGACCCCTGTGTTTGTTAAGTGAGTGTCCTCATCTAATCCC
>DYOP01000042.1:10541-20445 GCA_020720425.1 Bdellovibrio sp.
TCATCTAATCCCCGCCCTAATAAATGAACGTCTTTATCTGAATCTGAATCTGAATCTGAATTTGAATCTGAATCTGAATTTGAATTTAATTTCGTATCTGTTTTTGATTTTAACTTTTCTGATTTTTCAATATTTTCTAATTTTTCTATGCTCTCTGATTTTTTTGAACTTTCTGATTTTAAGTAAAACTCTCCGTCAATAATTTCAACTTTTATAATATCTTCTAAGGGAACCCCTATTAACTGTTTCGACAGAGCTTCTTTTTTTTGATTTGATTGCTCGTTAAAATAGTCATAAAAAGCTCCCCCCACAAGGGCTAGCATAACTATAAAAATGATTAAAAACTTTTTGCTCATAATTAAGCACTTCTCCTTTTAAACCAGATCACTCCACTTAAAATATAAAGCACCACAGGAAACGGTATAATAAATCCAAAAATATAAATTAAAAACTGAGTTGGTGTGAGTTCCATTTTGGTCGCACTCACTTCTTTAGGGGTAATACTGATAAGCGTATCTTCTTTAGCTAGGGCTGATACCATATTTAAAGCCAAATCCCGATTTAAATTTTGATATAAAAGTTGATTTGTTAAAATATCTTCATCTCCTATGACTACAGCATGAAAGGGCTGAGCCGAAGCCTCCCCTCCTGACCCATTTAAAGCATATGAGCCTTTAATCTCATAGACTAAGGTAAATGGACCTTTGTTACCCTGACCTTTAAAATTAAGATCAGTGAACGACATACTTTGAGAATTTGTTTTAACGAGTTCAATCAACTCAAGATCTTTAACTTTAGGGGGCTGCCCGTCTTGCTGATTGAGTTTAACTAAGCCCTGAGGCATTCTAAAAATAGTAACTTCGCTTTTGCCAAAAGGTTTTGTTATTGTACTTTCTTTTGAAAATTCAACTCCTTTTGTCACACGAGGGTCAACCGCATTACCAAAGGGAGTTTCTAGCACGGTAACAACCACATCACGGGCAGGCGAGATACCCCAGGCTTGAGTTAAAGCATCAAGCCCCGGGTTTTTACCCGGCTCTAATGCCAACACTAAACTCCCCCCTTGGGCCAAGTAATTTTCAATTGCCTTAATCTCGAATTCTAAAAAGTTTTGGCTAGGTCCGACAATCACTAAAACATCAGTATCTGATGGCAGCTGCGCTGATTGATTAAAATTAAAAGGATTCACTGTGTAACGGTTACCTTCGAGAAGGGTTTTAAAAAGCGAAAGGCTGCGACCGTCTTCAGACTCAGCCAACCCGACTTCCCCATGCCCTTCTAAAATGTATACATGTTTATCTTTTTCTCTGGTTACTTTTGCTAAGGCACTGGTTAGCTCTTGTTCATCAATTTTTTCAATTACATTTGTCTTATCTTTGTATTCTAAAAGCACAAGTGATGAGCCTTTTGAGATATTATATTTTGCTGTTAAGTCAGGACGCTCATTAACTTCTACAAATTCAAGTTGAATTTTAGAATTAATATCTTGATATTTTTTAATCAGTTCCATAAATAAGCGTTTATTTTGATCAACCCCTGTAGCCCCATCTTGATAAAAGTAAATAACTTTAAGAGTCTCTTGCAAAGAGCCGGCTAATTTTTGAGACTGCTCACTTAAGGTATTAACTTTATTTAAACTTAAATCCCAAGTTTTATAGTGCCTTGATCCTAAAAAATTAAGCGCAACAATAGCCGATAAAACCATGATTATCATCGCACCCATACTCATCCCTTGACGAGTGGTGCGCAAAAAAAAGAATTCCGAAAAAAACTTTCGATCAACAAAAAAGGCAGCTAAAATAAATAAAATTGTAAAACCAAGAGCAAACCATAAAAACGGAACCCATCCGCCAATTAAAAACCGGATAATGGCAAATGATACGATACTTAAACCCGCTAACAAAAAAAGAATTTTACCTAAACGACTCATAACTACCTCCACCTTGCGCTTTCAACCACTCGCTCTGCTAAAAACCCAAATAAAAATATTAAACTCGAAAAATAAATTAATCCTGTTGTGCGAAGTGTCCCTTCTACCATTCCTGATAAATGCTGATTTAACGAAATATGCTCAAAAATAGCTCGGGCCAATGAGCTATCTACGACATCAACACCCATCCCAATAAACCAAATAAACACATTAAGTATCACCGCTAAAACATAAGCCAAAATCCCACTTTCAGTCAGTGATGAGCAAAATAAATCCATTGAAGTATAAACGGCAGCCACTAAAAAAATACCTAAATACGCTACCAACAAGGTTGACCACGAAAACTCGGCAAATGTGCGGGTTGAGATAGGGTATAAAAGTGTTACTAACATAACCACACCCACCGCACTTAAGGCAGCTAATAACTTACCTGTTACTATTTGCGCAGACGTGACAGGCGAAGTTAATAAAAGATCAAAAGTTTTAAGCTTTTTTTCTTCTGAAAAGAGTTTCATGGTTAAGGCGGGCACGATAAAAATCAAAATCAAATTAACATAACTCAGATGCCTTAAAAATAACCCATAATGTATATTTAAAGCTTGGCTTGGCCCCTGAGCTCCGCCAAACTGGGCCGATTTAGCTTGAATATCAAACATCCTAAGCATATTCGGAAACACCCAGCTCATAATGGTTGCCGTTAAGGCCGCCACAAGTAAAAAGTTAGGACTTGTTAAAAATCCTTTAATCTCTTTTTTAAAAATTGCATAAGTTCCCTTACTCACAACGATCCGATTCACAATTCCCTTATTAGGAAATATTTTACTCATATAAATCTTCTCCTTAAATTTCGGTTTTCTGTCCGTAGGTTAAATTTAAAAACACTTCTTCGAGGTTACTTTGAACCGGTTTAATTTCAATTAAACCATGGGAATGATCTAAAACCCATCGGGCTAGCAAATCCACATCGGTCTCTTGATTTTGAATGGTCACTTCAAACTGATAGCTTTCCTTGCTGTTTTCAACTTGGGCGACAAAAGGTAACTGTTTAAGCCCCTCAAATACGCCCTCGCTGCGACGAACAGATAAAAAAACTTTTTCTCGGCCTGATCTTAACTTGGTTAAAGCCGCAAGTGAGTCTTGTGCTACTATTTTACCTTTGTTGATAATAATAACTCGTTCACAAGTGGCTTCAACTTCGGGCAAAATATGTGTGGATAAAATAATCGTATGGTAACCTTTTAATTGATTTATCAAGTGGCGAATTTCAGATACCTGTTTAGGATCAAGCCCCACTGTGGGCTCATCTAAAATCAATATCTCTGGGTCCGAAACTAAAGCCTGAGCAATACCAACCCTTTGCCTAAAACCTTTTGATAAATTATGAATCAGCCTGTTTTTTACTCCCGTGAGCTGAGTTTTTTCGAGAGCCATATCAACCTGAGCCTTAAGCTTTTGGCTTTCAACTCCTTTTAATTGAGCCACATAATTTAAAAAATCAAACACATACATATCACTGTAAACAGGGGGGGTTTCGGGCAAGTAACCTATTTTCTTTTTTACTTCAATCGGATTTTCAAACACATCAAATCCACCAACCTGGGCTATTCCGCTAGTTGGGGCCAAGGCTCCTGTTATAATTTTCATAGTTGTTGATTTACCCGCACCATTTGGGCCTAAAAAACCAACAACCTCACCTTTTTTTATCTCAAACGAAATATGATCAACAGCTAACTGTTGGCCATAAAGTTTTTTTAAGTCAGTTACTTTAATCACTTAAGTCTCCTTCAAAATATAGGTTTACAAAAAAACTATTTTAAGTTCAAGTTACGTAAAAAAAATTAACTAGCCCCTTATCCGTTTCATAAAAAAAATAATCAAAAAAACTTAAGTATCTTTGATCCCCTTTTCTTTTACTCTCAAGATACAAACCCAATTATACTTCTTTAATGGTAACTCAACTTAAAAGAAGTTATATGTTTTATATTAAATTATATAAAAGCTAAGCCCTAGTAAAAAAAAATTATTTGTCTCTACGCAACACAAGCTCTCGTTCGTTTTTATAGGTAACTCGGCCAATTTTATCGCCTTTTATTGGTGATACATATTTAACCTGAGTAACGATAAAAGCAAATTTATCTCTATTTTCTAGTTTATTTGACTTAATTTGCGAGTCGACAAACCATTTGGCCGCCGCAAATAATATTTTTTCATTAATAACTTTATTTTTAGGGCAAGAAATAAACAAATGCGACGAGGGCTCATCTTTTAAATGTAACCACATATCCCAAGCTTTGGCCTTTCGTAGCAATGCCATATTATCTTTAGCCGAATGACCATAGCTCATAAAGCAGTCTTCAATTTGGTAACTTCGCCCTTTTGCTTTTGATTGGATCAAGGCCGGATGGGCCGTTTTGGTTACTTCTTTAAATTCAACCCCTTGACTTAGCAGGGATTGGTTATTTAAAATTTGAACCTTGATTTCGGAAATTCTTTTTTGAATTCCCTCTTGCTTAACATCCAACTTTTTTAAATCCAAATAATATTGATCTTTTTGAGTCCCTTGGGCTCCAGTCAAAGCTCCTTTTAAAAATAAATCTTCTAAGAGTTTTTGAATTTGGATTTTTTCTTCGCTTTTTTGCTCAATTTCTTGATTCAAGGTAACCAGTAACAGATTAAGTTTTTCATTTTGTTTTTTTATATCTATTAAATTGGGTTTAGAGTTTTGTTTATCTTTGGCTGGCTTACACAAAGAATTAAAGCCAGCCTCCATTTGCTCAGCCGTGGGGAGTTCTGATAACTGAGTGTTTTCGGCTAAATCCAAACTATTTAATTTATTAATACTAAATTCAGAAGACTCATTTTTAGGTAACTCTCGGGGTTTTACCAGGTAAATTGATTTTTCAAGGCAGGTGGCTTTAATATTAAAATAACCAGGGATCAGTGTAAGCTCCAACTGACTGCCCTGACCCATATCGATCCGTACAATCCTTTCGCCCGAGGGATCAATCTCAAATACAACTATTTTTTTGTTAATAAAATGTGCCTTTAAAAATAGCTCAATAGGTCGCTTTTTTTTATTTTTTATTCCTATTGTACTATCTCTTAAAAATAAAAAAGGCTGATTAGGTTTTAAACTTATAACCAAAAAAAAGGGATAACTGTTGTAAAACTTAAATACTAAAAACGATTCGTAAGATTGAATTTCTTGAAGTAAAGCTCCCATCATAAGAGGCTGCAAATAAGCGATCCATTTATGCAATTGAAAATAGTTTAGTGGTGTCATACCGTTAAGTATAAGCCGTCAATTGAGGCGTTAAATAAGGCGTTTTTGTAATAAAAAATATAAACATTTTAAGGTATTGCCCTTCTTTAAATGTGGGTAGCACAACATGATCTAAGGCATGCCCTCCTGTGCCTACGCATTTAACTTTAAAATTGGGGTTAGCCGATTCGGATTGAAATACTTTTTCTAATATCGAATAAAAATCACCCTCAGTAACAACGGCAGAGCAAGAACAGGCAATTAAAAATCCTTGATTTTTAATTTTCTTTACGGCCCTTTTATTTAAATGATAGTAGCCTTGTAGCGCCTGATGATGGGCTTTTTTATTTTTAGCAAAAGCTGGTGGATCTGAAATGACAATATCATAAGTATCTTGCACTTTGATTTCAAAGTCTTTCATAACATCACAGACAAGGGCCTGAGCCTTTTGAACAAAAGGGGTCACATTTTTAACCGCTCCTTGGGCGGCCGTATCGGATTGATCTAATAAATCAGCCTCAACAATAACCCCTTTGGCCTTTAAAGCCTGAGCTAAATGGGCCGACCAAGCCCCTCGGTAACAACACAAATCAAGCATTTTAACTTGATCCCCACTACTATAAAAACGAGTTAAAACTTGAGCTGCGAGCCCTATATTATAACTTTGATCTAAAAACAGACCTGTTTTTTGACCATTTAAAAAATCGGTTTCAAAAACCAAGGGCTCTGAAGCCAGCCAAGAGCGATATAAAACCATAACCTGTGCTAAATTTTCTTCAGCAGATTTTACAACTTCAAGTTTAATTGGTTTTAAATTTTCAACATTCCAAAAAGCCTCTGACCTTTTTAAAATAACACTCGTTTGATCCCATGAGATCCCACAGATATTTAACTGATTTAACTTTAAATTTAATTTTTCGCAAAACCCTGCCCAATCAGAAATAAGAACCTCAAACCCTGCTGATAAGATTTGAAATACAAAAATTTGCCCCTGATTAGAAGTTAAATACCTATCAAAAATAAGACCACTTAATCCGTCCCCTTCGGAGTAAACGACTCTAAAAGATTCAGTAAAGCCCATTTTAAAACGCCACTGCCAGGCCTGAATTATTTTTTCTAAAACCCAATCCTCAGAAAAAAATTGAGATTCATTTTGGTCTCTTGTCATTACGCGTACTGCAATTTGACTATTAGGGTTACCAAAACCATAGGCTAAAAACTGCCCCTCGGAATTAAGCAAACAAACTGCAAATCCCGGCTGTACCGATTTAATATGCTCAGTCACTTCGTCTTTATAAACCCAAGGGTGTCCAAGGGTTACCCTTGAATTTGTTTTAGGTCTTAGTTTAAGCGTAATCATACTAACTCATCTATTTTGTTTTGATATTTAAATAGCGTTACCGTGTTTTCTAAAAGAGCATAAATCGTCATAGGCCCCACTCCTCCTGGGACAGGCGTGGCTGCATAGGCCCAATTTTCAAGCTCCTCAAAACGAACATCTCCCGAAATTTTTGCATTCTGGGGGCCCGGGGGGTGAATCCCCACGTCAATCACAATAGCCCCTTTTTTAAAATCCTGCTGACCTAAAAAACGACACTGGTGCATGGCTACAACCACCAAATCGCTTTGCTGTAAAATGACAGATAAATTTTTTGTTTTCGAATGACACAAGGTAACCGTTGCATCCGCATGGGTGAGCATCATCTGCATAGGTAACCCCACAATCGTACTTCGACCAACGACCGCGGCATTAAGACCTGATACATTAATTTTATACTCTTCTAATAAGCGCATAATCCCTAATGGCGTACACGATTTAACAATCGAATTTTTTGCCATCAGTCGCCCAAGACTTGAGTAACTAAATCCATCGACATCTTTATATTCACTAATAGCTTCGATTGCTAAATTAGAATCCAATCCTTTTGGCAAAGGCATTTGAACCAAAATCCCATGAATCAAGGGATCTTGATTAAGTTTTTCGATTTCTAAAATTAGGTTACTTTGAGTGATATCGCTTGGTAACTTAATAAAGTCCGATATAATCCCGACCTCTTGACAGGCTTTAATTTTATTGCGCACATAAATTTGGCTCGGTGGATAGTCCCCACATAAAACAACGGCTAACTTAGGCCTAATCCCTGTTTTTAAAAATAATTGATCAACAGTTTTTTTTAATTCAATTTGTTTTTTTTGGGCCGTTGCCTTTCCATCAAGTAATATCATTATTAAGCCTGCTCTTTTTTAAATTCAATTAATGTTATAGTAACTATTTGTTGACCTTGAGGCTTTTGAATGACGACTTGATCATCTAACTTTTTGCCCATAAGAGCATTGGCAACAGGGGATCTCCACGAAATCTTACCTTCTTCTATATTCCATTCATCTTCGCCTACAATTTGATAGCAAAACTCAAGTCCTTCCTCATCCTCAAAGGTAACATGGGCACCAAAAACAACTTTTTCAGACTTAACTGTTAAAGGGTCCACGACAACAGCCGACTCAATACGCCCCTGCAAAAATCTTAATCTCGAGTCGATTTCTCGAAGACGCTTTTTTCCGTAAATATAATCAGCATTTTCACTTCGGTCCCCATTTGAGGCCGCCCATGCCACTGTTTCAACCACCTTAGGACGCTCCTTGCGTAGCAACAGGGATTGTTCATTTAATAGCTTTTGAAACCCTTTTGGCGTAATATAATTTTTTTTCTTAATGGGTTCTTTAACCATGTATACCTTTTTTATTTATTTTACTGGTAAGGCTCTATTCGGATACCTTTTAAAACAAATGAACTTTCTCCATACTGATGATTAATTGAAAATATTTTTAATTCACCATAAATCCAAATCGGACCAAAATTAACATCAACCTCATGCCCATCAAGCATTTCGACTAGAATCATTTGATTGGGCGGTGGGGGCGGCACATGAATACAGGCTTGGGGAGTTGGCACTAATAAAAATTGAGTTACCTTACGCAAATTATCTTCTAAGGGAACCATAAACCCTGGCACTTTAACTTGTTTACCATCAAGGCTTTTAAGCCTTGTCGAACTTTCTCCTGAAACATAATCTAACTCACCAAGATCTCTCCAATTAACCTCAGAAGCACTCCCCCATTGTCTTGCCTGATAAGACTCAAAACCTAAGTAACCAACAATAAAAGTGGCACTAAATAAAACAACAAGAAGCAAGCCATACTTAAAATGAGATAGCTGCTTTAGTTTGAAATCCAAAAGTGACTCCTGTTTTATGATTTAAAGTGCCTTCTTTAAAGGCTTCTCCCGGAGATAAAATACCCACTTCAGTAACCCACTCAAAACGATCATGAGGTTTAAATGTAAAACCCGTATCCCACTCAAAACCAAGATCTTTGCTCATCATATTCGAAGGGGTTCGGCTCGACTGACTTTGCAATGTGGCATAAACAAATTGATTGGTCCAAGTCCACTGATCATTGATTTTTTGATTGGCCTGAGGTGCTATATACATCACGTTACTTACAGCCTCTTCATCTAAAGACGATGACGTAGGTAACAACCCTCCTCCATTGGCGCTTCGCCCCCGATAGGCCGCAGAAGTCAAAATATCAAATTGCCCCAAAGGATGATTCATTAATAAAAACCCTGGGTTATAGTTTTTATGAAAGCTATACCCTTCAAAACGGGCCGTGTTGGGATCATCCCCGCTGGCTACACCTGTGAGCAGCGAATAAGTCCAGTCACTAGCCTTATCCTTCGAAAAAAAATCCATTTCAATCGCTAATCCATAACCACTTAACTCAATTTTTTCTTGAGTCTGGGTAACAAGCCCTGTGTCACCCGAAGTAAAGCCGCCCTCAATTTGAAAGGCAAACTCAGGCCAAACCCTAGCAAAAAAGATATTTGTATAAGTTGCCTTAAAATCAGTGCTAGCTTGGCTTTGAGTGTAAGCACTATTTACTTGAGAATCAAAAAAACGGTAGGCATTATTGGCCGTTGGCGAAGCCTCACGCTTTCGATACATAACACCAAACTGCGACTGAGAGTCTTGGTTGTCATATAAAATATTTAAAATCTGATCAGTCGCCGAAGACCCCTGAGCGGGATCAAGATCTATAGGTTTAGAAATCATTGGCTGAATAGAAAGGTTACCAGAATATATTTTATAAGCCACCAAATCCCATTGATCACTAAAATGATCAAACAAACCTAAACCCCGAGAGTAACTTAAGCCCAGACCAAAATCAAAACTCGATCGACCTACCCATAACTCACCATGCTCTTGTTCCCATCTCAAATAAAGCTCTCGAACAAATACCTGTTGAGCCTGACGAGTGGTTTGACTTACGTTACTGGGCCCATCCGATAAGGGCTCACCAAACCATGCACCCATTTGATCATTGGGATAGTAACCATTTGATAGTAACTCAAAACTTCCGAGCACTCTTAGACCATCTAATACCACGATTTGCGGTCTTAAATTAAGTCTATGCAGAAAATAAGATTTACGTCCTGAACCCGTAAGATCCGTCGAATCAACCTCAGCCCACTCAAATCGGTACTGCCCATTCCAATCAATAGAAGTTGCCTTTACGGCTTGATGAGAAAAAAACAAACTGCATATTAAAATTAAATTTTTAATATAACGATAATTCATTAATTTTCGATTCTTTATCCGATTATTTATTAACTGATTATTTATCAACTGATGATTTATTAACTGATTATTTTC
>DYOP01000119.1 GCA_020720425.1 Bdellovibrio sp.
TTAGGTTTAGTTCAACTATTAAAAACTAGTTACACAAAATTGTAAACACTCCCAGCATGAATTATATAAATCGCCTCTCCAACTTTGATCAAATAAAAGACTCTAAATTCACCGCTCTTTCCTGAAAGTCTCAATTCATGAAGTCCATGAAAAAAGGAGCAAGCTTGCAACAAACGCAAGAGCCTGCGGCAAACCCTTTTCTGAAAAGGAGTACCCTGAACATCCAAAGGTAACTCAAATTCAATTTTTTGCATATACATTGGCGAATTGGCTTAATTAAAGCCACTCCCTGCGGGAAGCCTGTCACACCAGTTAAGCTTTTCTTTTGTTTTTCCTTCGTATAAGTAGGCCAAATTATTTTTAATCAATAAATCTTTAAGAGGTTTGCCATCAATCATAACATCGGCCAAAACTCTAAAATATTTATCTCTATCTACATTTTCTAGATCAATTTTTTTTGCCCGCTTAAGAGCATTTTCAGTTAGGCGTTTTGCTGTTCGAGCCGCCTGCTTTTCGCAAGGCAAATGACCTTTCATTTCGGGAGTATCAATATGCCTAACCCGAATAGAAATATGATCCCCAATTAATGGATGAACATTCGGAATATCAAATGTAATTGTATCGGCATCATAGTTTCTAATATACTTCACACAACGAAAAGTGGTTTTGTCGTGCTCACACTCCCCTGAAAAAAGGGATAAAGAAAAAATAAATACAGTTAAAAAAAGAGATCCTCTAAAAACCTTCATTCTTTTAGGGTAGGCAGCTATACAAGATAGTTCAATCATGATTGCTATATGACAAAAATATTAATAGTGATTTGGCTCGCAATGCCAAGGTAACAATTTATAGTGCTTTTTGAAGTCTAGCTTGTTTAAATCAGAAACAGAAACAGAAACAGAAACGAATTAAAACAGGGAAGCCGTATGACTATAAAAAAAAATTGGATTTTAATTTTAGCAACCCTGATATTTTATAACGGAGCAATCAGCATGGCCAACACAAATGAATTTAAAAAACCAACCACGAATGAACTAAAAAAAATGCTAACTCCTGAGCAATACAGCTGCACTCAAGAAGAGGGCACCGAGGCTCCTTTTAAAAATGCGTACTGGAACAACCATGAAGATGGCATTTATGTTGATGTGATTAGCGGCGAACCTTTATTTAGTTCGCTCGATAAGTATGATTCAGGAACAGGTTGGCCTAGTTTTACAAAACCTCTTGATGAACAAAGTTTATCAACGTCTACAGATCTAAAACTTGGGGTACCCCGAACCGAACTTAAATCAAAAAAAGCAAACTCCCACCTAGGTCACGTTTTTGATGATGGCCCTGGCCCAACAAAAAAAAGATTTTGCATCAACTCAGCCTCTCTTAAATTTATTCCTCTTTCTGATTTAAAACCAAAAGGACTTGGCAAATATTTACCCTTGTTTAAAGATAAAATGAAATGGGAAGAAGCCATTATTGCCGGTGGATGTTTTTGGGGTGTACAAGAGCTATTTCGAACTCAAAAAGGTGTACTTTACTCGGAAGTGGGTTACACCGGCGGTACGACTTCTCAGGCCAGTTATGAAACGGTAAAAAAGGGGGCTTCGGGCCATGCCGAGGCGGTCAGGGTTTTATTTGATCCCAAAGTGACTAGCTACGAAAACATACTTCTCTATTTTTTTAAAATTCATGACCCCACAACCGTAAACCGTCAGGGTAACGATATTGGAACGCAATATCGTTCTGAAATTTTTTATTTCAATGAAAACCAATTGAGCACGGCTAATGCTGTAATCAAACGTGTTGATAGCTCAAAAAAACTGCCCGGAAAGGTTATTACAAAAGTATCAAAAGCTGGCTCATTTTTTAAGGGCGAAGAGTATCATCAAGATTACTTGGTTAAGCATCCTGATGGCTACACCTGCCACTTTCCAAGAGATATTGAGTTTTAGTAAATTTTTTATCGGGTTACCTAATGCTATAAACACAATATTATTAGGTAACTTAAATCTATTGATCAATCAAAACATAATCTGACATTTTTTGCCAATAAGAAGATATATCTAATTTTATTTGAAGAGCTTTTAAAATTGAATACACCCCTGCTAATTTTCGATGTAAAAAAATAAGCATATATGGTGGCGGGCTATATATCAATTCTTGAGCAAGGGCTTTGGCCGCATTTTGCGAAGCACTCGCATGGTTAAGATCTGAAAAATCAAATCCCTCTTGATCAAAGTTTTCTCTAAAAAAAGGCCTAATGGCGGTTAGTAACATTTCTTCAAGTGCCGCAAAAGCTTGGCTCGACTCTCTTTTGTCAATCAAACCCATTTCGACAGCATGCAATTTGAGTTGCTCCGATTTTTTTTGAGCGGCCAGGTGTAAAAGCTCAATATACTGATTTACAAATTTTTTAGTATACTTTCGGGTCGCACCAAAATCTAACAAAACCAGCTTGAGCTGATCTCCTGAGTCTTGCACTAAAAAGTTACCCCAATTGGGGTCTGTCTGCACCAAACCCCACTCAAAAAACTCATGAAAGTAAAGATCTAAAACCCCCGAAGCTATGGCTAATTTTTTTTCTGGCGGTGGGTTAGAGTTAATCCATGCCCTTAAAGAAACTCCTGATTGAAAATTCATTGCTAAAACTTTATTGGTTGATAGCTCATCAATAATTTCTGGAACAACATAAGTAAATGTGCCCCTGGCATTGAGTTTTACAATGTTCTGGTAATACTTTTTTTGATAGGCGGCCTCTTGCTCATAATTAACTTCTTGCTGCAAAATCGTTTTAAATTCGGCAAACAAAAGATCCAGATTCATCTTTCGCCCTGTGATCTGACAAAAAGAAAGTGCCAATGTTTTTAATATTTTCAAATCCGAATCAATTGAGTCAGACACATGGGGGTATTGAATTTTTAAAACAATTTGATTTTTTTTATAAATGGCCGTGTGAACCTGACCTATACTGGCAACGCCAATAGGCGTATGTGAAATCTTACTGACTTTTAAAAGTAATTCGGGGCCAAGCTCTTGTTGCAAAATGTTTAGCATTTCTTTATAGGGGTGAGCGGCCGCCTCACTTTGCAGCTGGCTTAATATTTCGATAGCCTCTGGCGGAAAGTAACTATCTAAATCTAAACTTAGTAACTGACCGGCTTTCATTGCCGCACCTTTAAGCTTAGAAAGACTATTGGCAATCAAAGAGGCTTGCTCCATTCTTGATTTTAAGTTACCCGAGCGAAGCTCTTTAATCCCAACTTGAGCTGCTAGTTTTGCCAACTCAAGTGAACGTAAAAAAGCAGATGATTTCATGCAGCTCC
>DYOP01000006.1:0-1455 GCA_020720425.1 Bdellovibrio sp.
AATTGATGCTAAAAAATGATTTTTTTTAATAGATACCCAGATTTATTCGAAATAATACCATTTATCTGCAAGTATCTATCCATTTTTGCCCTAAAACCTTGCAAATTTATATTTCCCAAAAAACTCACCCAGAAAGAACTTGGGAGAGATCACAGGTGATTTATTCTTTTTATTCTTGAGGCCTCAAGCGCAAGGACAGCATAACGCTTGCAGAGGCCATGGATGGCCGTGCCTCAAGAATAAAAAGAATAAATTACCTGTGATCTGTGCAAAACTTTATTCAAGATCAACTCTTAATACTAGATTCAACTCTTAACACCAGATTTAGCTCTTAATACCTATAATAACTGTTTAATAAATTGAGCTGTTTTTTTAATGGCTTGAGGGCCTAAAAGTTTTTCTTCGATCTGATCCAAATGCGATGTTACCTTACTATAAACTTCTTCACTATTAATAAGTTCAAGCACATCTTGACATAAAGGCTCAGGCTGAGCCGCCTCTTGAAAACGCTCAGTAACAATTGCCTTTTGTAATACAATATTGGGTAGACCAAAAAAACTAACCCCTTTTACAAGCCTTTTTAAAAGCCATGCAGTTAAGGGTTTTACCTTATACATGATAACCATGGGTTTTTTTAAAAGTGCTACAATTAAAGTAGCCGTCCCTGATGCTACCAACACAACATCCATTAAACGAATAACTTTAATCGAGTCAGTTTTTTGAATTATCAAAGGTACACTTGAGTTTTGCAAAAAAGATTTAATAAAATCAATATCAATAGAGGGAGCGACGGGAACTAAAAAAATAAAATTTTCATTTTGGGCAAACAACTTTTCAGCCGTTTCAAGCTGAACAGAAAAATGCTGTTCAATTTCGCTTTTGCGGCTACCAGGCATTAGACCAATTACTTTTTTATTAGTCGAGATCCCCACACGTAAACGCTCAAGTTTTAAATCCTCATCGGTTTGCCTGTTATTAATGATTTCATCCGCTAATGGGTGACCAAAATACTCAACGGTTACATCATGCTTTTTAAAAAAATCGATTTCAAAAGGAAACACAACAATAACATGATCAAGATATTTTTTAATGGTTTTTACCCGATGAGACTTCCAAGCCCATAGCTGAGGCGGTATCCAGTACACAATTTTACAATTACTATTTATTTTTTTTAATTCGCTAGCCAATCTGAGATTAAAACCCGGATAGTCCATTAAGATAACTAAATCAGGCGGACTTAGCTTAGCTTGATCAATTATTTTATAAAATATAGACCTTAAATAACGGTAGTGCTTTAAAACCTCAAAAAGCCCAACCACAGCCATTTCTGACGGATATGCAAGAGCTGTAAAACCTTTTTCTACCATAGCTTTGGAGCCCACGCCCCAAAACTGAATCATATCTAAAGACTCTATATGGGTAACACTTAAGTCGCCCAATGGCTTATCCAATGGC
>DYOP01000006.1:1555-6609 GCA_020720425.1 Bdellovibrio sp.
TCAGATCCTTGTAAGTCAGATCCTTCCAGATCAGATCCTTGAAAATCAGATCCTGATAGGTTTTGCTTAGACATTTGATCTAAAATTTTATCCCTCCACTCTAATGAGCGCAAAACATCTAAACCTAAACAACTGTATTGGGCCTGGCCTTGAATGTGTTTAAAAAAGTCTTGAGTTTCGAGTAACAGGTGATCTTGGCGGTCTAACGAGTAATGTTCAGTTGAAATATCAATCCCAGACTGATCCCAATGAGTAACTGAAATTTTTAAATTTTGCAAATCAGCCAGTACACTTATACCGTCAGAATAGGCTCTAATAAGCCTATCCATACTTGGGCCAAGCCTTTGGCTACTCAAGCTAGCCTTTACAAAATGAGTTCGACGAGCCGTATCTATATTAGAACCCGTCCCTGTAAGAGGAACTGCCAAAGTAGCACCTGCGGTAACCCAATCCCACTTATCACTCCGAACCTGGCCGCCTTGAACATTGTCAAATTTAAAATCCTGATGAGTCCAGTCCCATAATAAATCTAAATCATGAATCATTAAATCATCAACAACGGTCACATCAGTTACTCTTGGGGCAAAAGGCGAATGTCTTAAAAACTGAATATACTTAGGCGAGTTAATCAATTTTTTTAATTCTAAATATGCCGGATTATAACGCTCACTTTGGCCGACACCTAAAAAACAGTTTTGACTTTTTGCCAGCTCTACAAGCTCTAAAGCCCCTGAAAGATTTAACGATAATGGTTTTTCAACAAAACAATGAATTCCTTTAGACAAAAACTCTAAGGCTAAAGCCACATGTGTCGAACTCGGCGTAGCTAGGGTTACCATGTCCACTTGTTCGTAAATTTCGTTAAGATGATCAAAAACAATTAAATCAGCTTGAAACTCTTGTTTTAACTCCTGAGCTACTTTTTTGGCTAACTCGTTGTTGGCATCATAAATACCAACAAGTTGATTGAGTCCTAAACTTTTTTGCAACTGAAGATGTTTTTGCGCATGAAATCGACCTAATTTACCTATTCCCACGACGGCCGTTCGAATGGCTTTAATTTTACTCATTATTTTGCAATTCCTCGTTTTGAAGATTTTATGAACTCAATAAAATGGTCAATAGCAGGGGACCTCTCACATTCAGAATTAATTCTCTGAACTCCTTCCTCAAGGGTTGTCGAACCCATAAGAATAATACGAATCGCACGATGAACATTTTCCACTTCCGAAGGCGAGTAACCTTTACGTTGCATCCCGACTTTATTTGAGGCTCTACACACGGCATGATTTCCCAAAGCCCTTGTGAAGGGTAAAATATCTTTAACTACAATGCTACCGCCGCCAATAAAAGAAGCTTTACCAACCCTAACAAATTGATTAAAGGCGCACATTCCGCCAATGGTAACATCATCTTCAACATAAGTATGACCACCCAAATGCGAATTATTGGCAATAACGACTCGGTCACCCAAGTGAACATCATGCCCCAAGTGAGTATAAGCCATCATATAACAGTTATTGCCAACCACCGTTTGCCCGCCGCCTTTAACTGTACCTACATGAAGCGTAGAAAACTCTCTAAATACATTATCACTACCAATTATCAAACGGGTTAAATCTTTTTTGTAACCCAAATCTTGCGGGTGACCACCAATAACAGCCCCCGCCCAAATATGATTTCGCTGCCCAATAACAACTTCAGTTGATTCTGACCCTATAGTAACATGGGGATCAATGCGAGTCCCCGAACCAATAGTCACCTTACCTCGTAAAACCGAGTAAGGACCAACTTCTACATCAGAAGCAATATCAATTTCACCTTCAATTATGACCGTAGGATGGATTGCCATATAGGGTTACCTCTTATTGCAAACAAGCCATTTTTTATTTCTCTCGCGCACTTGTGCTCTTTTTTATAAACATATGCTCTCTATTCAAGATCAAATCTGTTCAAGATCAAGCACGACATCTAAGAAGTCTGCTTTACTCCACTTGTTACTTTGCTTTTTCAAAGGCAGAAACAACTTCGTCAGTAATATCTGAACCTTTTTCTCCGTAGATAACGAGATTTTTATTTTCAAGCACCATCGCGTATGATTTTTCTTGAGCTAGCTTTTCAATGGTTTTTTTCATTTTTTCGATAATTGGCTTAACCAACTCTTCTTCTTTTTTTTGAATCTCAAGTTGATTTTCGCCAACCTCTTTTTGAAATTTCATCATTTCATCTTGAATTTCTATTTGCTTTTTTTGTAGGGCCTCTTCAGACATAAGAGAACGCTTTTTATCTAAGTCTTTACCCATAGTTTCTATGTCTGTCTTTTTTTTGTCTAATTTTGTTTTTCGCTTTTGAAATTCAGCATCAAGTTGTTCTTTGGCTTTTTTGCCGGCTTGAGTAACTTGAACCGCTTTTTGCATATCAACGTATACAGTTTTACCCTGGGCCCCCGCAACTTGAGCCACACTTAACAAACCCACAATGATACCGAGTCCTAAAATATTTTTTAACATAAATGCCTCCTATTTAAATTAAAAGGGTGAACCAATAGAAAAGTCAAAGACCACAGAGTCAGGAGAAGATGGATTTTTTCGAAGGGGAAAGCCCCACTCAAATCTAAGAGGGCCAATAGGTGAAAACCACCTAAAACCAAAACCCACATCACTATAAAAATTATCAGATGTGATTTGGTCTTCGGCTTGACCTACATCAAAAAATACAACGCCCTTAATTCCGGCTTCTTTAATCATCGGAAACTCAAGCTCGGTTTGGTACATCAGCTGCTGAGTTCCACCAAATGGTTTATTGGCAAGCTCAGTAGCTCTTTCGGGAGAGTAAAAATAGGGATCAGCTGTATAGCGATCATAGGATTTTTGCGAAAACAGTGTTTTACCAACCCGATAAAATCGGTAACCCCTTAAGCTATAAGGGCCCCCAAGTAAAAATCTCTCGTTAAAAGGAGGCTCAACACCCGGGTCATGAGAAGCTAAATATCCATGAGTTAAATTATTTCTCCATACAACTTCCCAAAAAATCTTATTAAAATAGCGATAAGTAACATTTGTTTTTGTATATCTTAAATCCCCGCCTACACCTGCATACTCAATGGTTGTGGATGCAAAATGCCCTTTTGTTGGGCTAATACGATCATCACGCTCATCGTATTCAATGCTTAAAGCCAATGAGCTTGTCACACCACTTGCTGTTGATAGCGGAAATAGTGTCAAATCTGTTAACGTTTGTCCTTGCGAATCTTTATAGGCTTCGAGTTCTGTGTTTTCGAGTTTGTACTTTAATGAGGCCATTAGATCCTCACCAATAGGTCGCCCCACTCTAACCCCGCCGCCCACTTTATTGTCTTTATATTCGTAGCGATCAAGGCCTGACTGATAAATATCAAAACCAATAAGCCAGTCGGTATCATCATAGTTAGGTTCAGTAAAATTAAAATTATAATAAGAACCTAAATCAGATATATTTAATGAGGCACTTAGCCTTTGCCCTTTTCCTAAAAAGTTGAGCTGATTAAGACTTCCCCCTAGAGTAAACCCTGTTGATGACCCATACCCTGCTGACAATTGAACTGATCCTGTATTGCGCTCTTTAACAATAATTTCAAGATCCATAACCTCTGGGTCATCGGGGCTTGACGAACTTCTAAAGCTAACATCATCAAAAAATCCAAGACGCTGAATATTTTCAACTGATTTACGTTTACTTGACTCGTTATAAAGCTCACCTTCTAAAATTTTTAGCTCACGGCGGATCACTTTATCCCGAGTTTTTACGTTTCCTGTAACTGTGAATTTTCCGAAATAAATTTTATTTCCTTTATCAAATTCAAACGTGATATCAATAATATGATCTTTTTCGTTAATGCGCGTTCTTGGGATAACGTTTGCGTAAGCATAACCCAAATCACCATATTTAGCCTGCAAAGAACTTAAATCTTTTTGCATCGATTCGTAGGAAAAATATTTTTGTTTGTTAATGACCAAAACTTGACTTAATTCATCTCGCGAAAACAAAAGCTCCCCAGAAAAATCAACTTCACCAATTAAAAATCGTTCGCCCTCTTCAATTCGAAAAGTAACATATATACTTTTTTTATCGGGAGTAACAAAAATTTGGGGCTTTTCAATTTTTGCCTGTACAAAACCCTCATTCATATAAATCAATCTTAAATACTGTAAATCTCGGTCAAACGCTTCTTGCTTAAAGCCCCCAGAGCCGCTCATAAAACTAAAAAAGCTAGCTTCAGTTGTCGCCAGTTTTGACTTTAAAAAGTCAGTTGTTAAAAGGCGATTCCCTAAAAAAGTAATTTTTTGAACAGCAACTTTATCGCCCTCAGTAATTTGAAAATTAAGCCTAACTGACTCACCTTGAACTACGGGTATAACTTGCGACTGAACTTGAGCTAAAAAAAATCCTTTGCCTTCGTAAAGTTTTTGAATTTTTTCAATGGCTGTTTGAATTTTAGCCTGATCTAAAATTTCAAAAGCTTTTATACCAGAAGCTTCTTTAAGATCATCTTCTTTGACCTCATCAAAACCCGAAAAAGTGACCTCAACGAGGGTTGGTTTTTCAACAAGTTCGTAACTTAAAACACCTTGATCCCAAAATACTTGAATATCAGAAAAGTACCCCATTTTAAAAAGGGTTTGAATATCTTCTCGAATGATATCAGCTTTCCAGATATCCCCTTTTTTTGTTTTTATTTTTGAAAACACCGCTTGATTATCAATTTTTTTTAATCCTAATACCTGAATATCATTAACGAGGCTTGGGGCCACAGATAGTTCTTGAGCCCAAAGGTGCCCAGAAAAAGAAAAAACCATGACTAATAGCCATAGATAAATCCTATTTTTTATAACTGATAAAACCGAATGACTTTTTATATGCACGAAAAAAAGCCTAACAACCACTTACTAGGCTGTCAAAAATTATAGAGGTTTAACTCAAATGATCAGGTTATAGACTTCTTGCGCCATAACCGCCGCGCGTCTCAGTTGAAATAAGTCTTACCACCCAATTCAGTTTACCACAGGCTCCAAGTA
>DYOP01000006.1:6709-10285 GCA_020720425.1 Bdellovibrio sp.
GGGGCCAGCACGCTTATAGAATTAGGCTACCCACTGGCCATCAGATATTTTTTTTACCCTATCAAATCGTGTTGCAAAATGTAAATCATGAGTAACAACAACCAGCGAAATCCCCATTTGATCTTTCAAAAAAAACATAAGATCTTGTATCACTTTTGAAGTTTTAGAATCTAAACTCCCCGTGGGCTCATCGGCTAATAATACGGAAGGTTTAAGAACAAGGGCACGGGCCAAGGCGACTCTTTGCATTTCGCCACCCGAAAGCTGATTAGGATAGTGCTGAGTTCGCGGCCCCAGCCCAACAGCACCCAAAATGTCATTTGCTAAGTCTTTAGATTCAGCTCGACTTAGACCTGCAATTTGGCAGGGTAACATGACATTTTCTAATGCTGTAAACTCATTTAACAAAAAAGGTAACTGAAAAACATAGCCTATATTTTTATTTCTAATCTGAGCCCTTTGCTCATCCTTCAACAGATGAAGCGGCTGCCCCTTATAAAACACTTCACCGGCGGTGGGCTGATCAATCCCCCCTAATAGATGCAAAAATGTAGACTTACCCGATCCCGAAGCCCCAACGATCACAACGGACTCTTTTGGCTCAAGATCAAAATCAATCCCCTTTATGACGGGCAATTTTTCGGCTCCTAAATTATATTCTCGAAAAAGCCCCCGCACACTCATGAGCAAATCTGAACTTTGGCTCATACCTGTTTGAGACTTTGCATAAAATGGGGCGCTATTATAATCCTGATTTTCACTCATACTTTAACCCTTCATTTAAGATTTTTTTTGACGCCGCTCGAGCCGGCCAGTAAATAGAACTCACCGATAAAACAATCACACTAAAAAATATCAATAAAATATCGCTCATTTGGGTTTGGGTTTGAAGTGAATCCAAATGATAAACAGACCCTGGTAACAATTCAAATTTAAGTAACACATAATCAACACCCCAAGTTAGCAATAATCCCAATAGTAAACCAACTAAACTCCCCAATAATGACAAAATTAACCCTTCCATAATAAGCATAATTTGAATTTGACGTTGACTTAATCCAAGAACTCTTAAAACCGAAATCTCGCGAGTTTTTTGAATCACACCCACCCATAAGGCCACACCAATATTAAAACTACTGGCTATAATGATAATAAGAATTACGAAAAATATGATGTACCTCTCAATTCGGATAGCCTCAAATAAAAAACTGTTTACATCTTTCCAACTTTGCGCGATTAAATCATATCTCGAAGCTTGAGTGATTTGATCTTTAATCCGGTCAGCCTTATGGTAGTCTGAGAGCTTTACAAGCACTCCCGAAATTTGGGCCCCCACTTTGGCTAGATCCTGAAGATCATTTAATTTAAGTAAAATAAAACGCTCATCATACTCAAACTTTCCAAAATGCAAAATGCCAGCGATTTTAAATTTTTGATAAGAGCGCCTTAAACTTTGAGGGTTCATTTCTTGGTAAATCGGAACAACTAAAGAAATTTCATCCCCCACATTGACATCCCAAAGTTGAGCCAGCCCTTTACCGATCCAAACAAACCTAGTATCTCCTGATAATTCAGGTTCAAAGCTTCCCCCTGACTCCAAAATACCTTTAAGCTCTAAAACCGATAAGACTTGAGGAAAATTTAATCCCTGTAAAAGAACCCCTTTTAATTGCCCCTTTGCTATGGCAAGGGCTTCTGACCAAAGAACAGGCTGAGTGTGAGTAACCTCTTTTGAATATTTTTTTTTTAATTCGTCAGAGTAATCCTGATAAGCTTTTTCATTATAAAAAGTTTTACGAATTTGAAGATGGCTATTAATACGAACAATACTTTTAAACAAGGACTGCTCAAAACCCTCTACCACACTCATCGAAACAATAAGACTGGCTACCCCAATAACAAAACCAATAACTGTTAATTTTGATGTTAAAGATAGCTCTTTAATCCACGAACTTTTAACAAATCGAAGGGCTATTTCAAGTAACAGCATAATCTCCTTAAGTACTTGGGACAATTCTTAATTGGCTTTTAATTAGCTTTATTTAACAACTGCATTCTTAAATAGGACATAATAAAATCATCTAAATCTCCATCTAAAACAGACTGAGCCTGACTGGATTCAAATTGAGTGCGATTATCCTTAACAAGTTTATAGGGATGCAAAACATAAGATCTAATCTGCGAACCCCATTCGTTGGCCTGTTTTTCAGATTCGACTTGAGCTTTTTGCTTATCTCGCTCATCTAACTCGCGCTGATACAGGGCCGCCTTAAGCATTTTTAACGCCTTATCTCGATTTTGAATTTGAGAACGCTGGGTTTGACAGGCCACCACAACCCCGGTTGGAATATGGTACATTCTTACGGCCGAGTCAGTTCGGTTAACATGCTGACCACCCGCACCTGAAGATCTAAAAGTTTCGACCCTTAAATCATCAGGTCTAATATCGATCTGAATTTCATCATCAATTTCGGGCGATACATAGACAGACGCAAAACTTGTATGCCTTCTGGCGTTAGAATCAAAAGGTGATATTCTCACCAAGCGATGCACACCCGATTCGGCTTTTAAATAACCATAAGCGTATTCACCCGAAATCAAAATGGTAGCTGATTTTATTCCGGCTTCATCGCCCGCAGTTGAATCAACCATCTCTACAGTCCAGCCACGATCAGCGGCATAGCGCGTGTACATGCGAAGTAACATATCAGCCCAATCACAGGCTTCTGTCCCCCCAGCTCCTGAATTAAGAGACAAATAACACGAGTTCGGGTCTAATTCAGAATTCAGTACTTTTTTTAATTCAAGTTTTCGCCCGCTCATCAAAAGCTGATCAACTTCGTTTTTGGCCTCGTCAAAAACCGCTTCATCATTGGCCTCTATTGCCATTTCAAGCAAGGTTTCAGAATCAAGTACACCTTTTAAAAAAGTGTCAAACTCTTGAAGAGATTTTTGAGTTTGAGCTTTTTCTTTATTTAATTTCTGCATTCGCTCGGGATCACCCCAAACCGAAGGATTTTGCATTGAAATTTCTAATTCTTCGAGACGCTTATTTTTAGCCTCAACATCAAAGATACCCCCGTAAATCATGGGCCAACTTTTTAATTTCAGCTAAATTTTTTTGAACATCATATAGATTTGCTGCCATTGCCATAAATTATTTCGCCTTTTCTGTTACCAAATAAACTTTGTTCATATCCTATTACTCTTAAATTGGCTTAACCCTAGCCAAGCTCTTTTTTTAAAATGCATTTTGCCTATGATTTTCGCATTTTTTTGATCGGGAGGCCATTTTTCAATGATAAAAATAACTCGCTTTTCTCTTTGTTTGCCAACTCTAATCATGTTTTCTCATTTTATGCATAACTCATTACGAAAGAAAGCTAATTAAATCTTCAAAAACTTTATCTTGAATGGCAAACATCTTTTTTTGCTCAGTCAGACTTTTTTCGTGATCATAACCAAGTAAATGCAATACACCATGAATCAACATATAACCCAATTCATGCTTTTGAGACAAGCCATGGCGACGCGCTTGCTCTTTAATGACCTCAGAACATATAACCAGCTCACCCA
>DYOP01000006.1:10385-32298 GCA_020720425.1 Bdellovibrio sp.
TTTTTTTTTATTCTTATTGCTCACTAAAAAATCTCCCTATTCTTTAACATAAACATCAAATCTAATTGAACGTCCTAAAACCTGAAAACTGGGATTTGGCCTTATTGGCAATAGGTGATGAGGTCTTTTTACAACCACTCGTTTTTGAACTTTCTTAAAGGATAGATCAAAAAGTTGCGCCACATCCGTTTGATTATCCGCGCCAATCCATAGCCTCATAAGCTGCATATGTTTTTTAGGCAATGCCGATGGAGGTTTTAAATACTCAAACATAGGATCAATATAACAAGCCTCCACAGGCCCATCAAACTGATTTAACCATTGGTAACTCGACTGACAGGTAAATGAAATATAAATTTTTTGTTCTAAAAAATCAGGCTTAGATATTACTTTTTCATAAGCCGCGTTTAAAAGGCTGCACAAAGGTTGATGTTGCTCAAACGCCTGAACTTGATAGCCAAGCCTAGCGAGCGTCCAGGCATCCTCGGCAAGCCCTGCCGTAAGATCAAATACAGATGTTACTTTTAAACCGAAAGCCTTATGCAGCAACTCTTTTTGCCCTTTGAGTGCGCGGTTGTATGAACTTTTAGGATTATCAAATTGAATATACTCTGCAAAATAATCATAAAAATATTTTTCATCAAAATGAGAGTCAGAAGAACTCTGTCTTTTTTTTATCTCTTGATTAGATGCCAATTTCACCTCTTTAAAAGTCACTCGACTATAAAAGTCGATAAAGGTTAGCCCCATTTTTTATTCTTATGCCCCTGCCTTAAGAAAAAAAGTAAGGCTCACCTTTGATCTGCGCAAAGCCTTATCTAATTTAAATTTGCTTAGGATAATTGTTTAGTTTAGTTTAATTCAGCATATACACATGACGACCCTAAAAGTCGTGAAGCCCATTGTAGTGATCCTAAGCTCAAATATACAGGGAAGGGTAATCAAGTGCATATGCTGGTTAATTTAATTTAGTTTAATTTAGCTTAGCTTAATAAAATACCAAACCATCTGCAAACAAAATAAAGCATAGGTAATTAAAACTCCCGAACGAGTCATTTTGATAAACTTATCAACCCCTGTACCTAAGGGTGATTGCAGCATTCTTGAAACTTTAAATAAACTTAATAAAGCAAAAACCGAAACGATTAAAAAAACCAAACCCCAATCGTAGCCGTGGTAAATCCATTGATAAGCCACAAGCCCAACAAAATATAAAAAGTATAAAAACTGAAGCCATTTTTTTGCTTTTTCAAAACCAAGAGTGACCAAGGTCGTTCGAAACCCCGCCTTATAAAACGACATTAAATTTTTTATTTGACTGGTTTGAGTGAGTAACAAAGTACTTAAACCAAAAATTAAGCCCAACCATATATCCTCATTCGAGATCTCTGAGCCAATACCAAGCACATAACCAAAAACCAAAAATGGTCCTAATAAAATAAAACTCAGCCATTCCCCCCCCACACGGTACTTCCAAGGAGGCTTGGCCTTGATCCATATAAAACTCAAAACAAGGGCCGCTAAAAATAAAAACAATAAAGAATTATTTTTTTGATCTATCCAAATAAGAGATAAACATAAAAAACTAAAAATCATCTGAACGGCTAATGCCCACCCCACCTGTGTTACTGTTAAAAGCCCTTCTGTTAAGCTATGATGATGCGAATTGTTTAAAAATTTAAATCTCTCAACTCGGTCCCACCCCGAATAAAAATCGATTAAATCACTCACTAATTTAAAAGAGGAAAATCCCAGCACCGCCCCTATAAGTAAAATAAAGGCTTTTTGACTATCCCAAGCATGACCATCAATGGTTCGGTAACCTAACACTGTCAATAAAGGCAGTAAAATAAAAATCCAATACCTTAACGAAAATAAAGCCTCTACTTTTTTAAAAAAAGAAAATTGGGGAAGATCTTTTTCCATAAAAATCTGAAAGGTCACTTCTTCACTTAAAAGGTTTATATTTAATGATTTTACAGGAATAGCCCTTTGCCCATAGACAGGAGCACCAACACCGCTGCTGTCCTCTGTGACATAGCCTCTCATTAAACTTTTAAAATCTAAATCTGATCGTTTGCGAGTTATAAATTTCACAGTCATCCCTATGACGAACTTGATTGCCTGAAGTACATTTTTTTTGTCAAAGGAATAAGAAAATCAATTATTTTACTCTCCTCATCTGTTACTAAGTGCTCTTTTAAAGATAAAATATGATGCTGATAAAGTTCGATATAAAATTGATTCTTATCATCAAAAGCTTGAACCAATTTTTTAAATACGTCTTCTCCACCGACCGCCCTGTAATAGTCGTTTAAACTTTGACAGGTTTTTGCTTTTTCTCGAGATGCGCTCTCCAGATCGGCAAAGCAAAAACAAGCAAAAGAGTTGAGATAGCCCGATTTTAAATCGCCCAACAAAGCCTTACCCTCGCTATTTCTGACATCAAAATCGAGTAAATCATCTCCGCGCTGAAAAAGCTGCCCCAATAAAGTGCCTGCTTCTTCGAGCTTGTCATGTAATGGTTTTTCAAATCTGCCTTGAGCCATAAAAGGGGCCCTTAAACACCATTTAAAGAGCGAAGCAGTTTTTAAATTATGAACCCGGTCAAGCTGATTTAATTGAACAGAAAAATCACCCACTAAAGAATCTTGCAACCACTCACCCTCTAAAAGGTCCGAAATCACTTGAGCCGTATATTTAACTAGCTCCATGTTACCATAAGAAGAAAGATTAACCATGACCCTAGCTAAAAGATAATCTCCCGCTAAAACCGCATACTCAGGAGTATACTTGGTCCAAGCCGCTGGTTTTCCGCGCCTTAAAACAGAACGATCTATTAAATCATCATGTAAAAGCGAGGCATTGTGAATAAATTCAACCGTCTGAGCCAAAAGCCCTATGGCTGACTCATCAAGATTTAACGATGCCCCTAAATATTGAACTAATTTTGAGCGAAACCCCTTGCCCCCGCTAAATAGGTCATCATAAAGCGCGCTCAGCTTAGGCAAATAAATAGGAAAATCAGATGGACTGTATATTTTTATATTTAAACTCATTTTTACGAATTCTGCGCCCTAATAGGCCCTTGGGTCAAGAGAGCAAATGTGTTGACGAACCTTCTCCCATAAAATTTTACCAATATCATTTTTAGGGATTGTTTGAGTATTTACTAAAATAAATTGTTCGTGCTTTAAACATTTTTGATTCCATAATTCTGTCGCTGTAATGGCCGCTTTTTGACAAGTATCATGATTTTCAATAACCCAAAATAAGGTATTTTCATTACGCAAATGATGACAATTAACAATGACTGGTTCTAGCCCTACATGATCTAAAAAGCGGGTATCATTTAAAAATTCAAGCCTAATAAAGGCCAAAAACCTTTGCCTTAAATCATTTAAATAAATCCCTTCGCCTTTAATTTTAATATAATCTGAGTCTCTTCCTAAAATAATAAAACCATTATTTTGCTGATCATCCTGAGCATGATCTGGGCTTTGCCAATACCCCTGCTCATCGGTTTGAACTTTTGACCAAATTAATTGAGTCGCATTTTCTTTAAAAATAAGTGTCTCCTCAGATAAGTAATACTTAAATAACCCGGGGGTTTTAATAAATAATTTATTTTCTAAATTGACATAACCTGATATTTTGCCAATCCACTGGTAACCCCTATCACAGAAAAGGCGATAAGCGCACATAGCACTTGTTTCAGTCATCCCATAGGTTAAAACTAAAGGCCATCCCAATTTTTGATTTTCTAACCATAAAGATTGAGGTAGGGCCGCACCACCAACAAAAACACACTCAACACAAGAGGGAGGTTTTATTTGATTTTTGATCAGATCATACACTTGGGTCGGAACAAGAGAAATATGTGTGACTTTATTTTGCCAGATAAACTCTAAAAACCTGGCAGCACTCCATACCCCTTGGTAACTAAACACTTTTGCTTTATTTAAATAGGCTCGAGCGATTATTGATAAGCCCCCCACATGAAAAAAGGGCAGAGCCGCTCCCCATACGTGATGAGAGGTGATATTAAAAAAATGGTTCACCTGATGAGCCGCACTTAAAAAAGAGTCTTCAGATAAGGCCACCCATTTAGGATTTAAACTTGAAGACCCCGAGGACTGAACCAAAAAAAGTTGTTCCTCCCGCGTTTTCTCTGTGACTTGATTTTTAAATTGTAATCCCATTTTATGAATAGCTTGCAAATTAGACTCAGCAAAATAAGTTTTAACATCGGCATCAAGAAGGCCCGAATTTAATGCGCCTTTATTTATCATAAGTTAATCCAGCCCAGTTGATTAAGCTCTTTATCAAAACCAAATCCCAAACCCTTAACATGAGTCAAATAGGGCCCTTCAAACTGCATCTCACCACTAAAAAAATCGTCTTGATAAAATGACTCATGAATGTTACCGCAAGTTTTAACTAATTGTGGTAGCTTATTTTTATAATAAGAAGCCACATAACTTGTGGCTGCCGACTCGATGCTATGACCTAAATTTGAGGTAAAATAAACTTTTGCATCTAATTGCTCAGCCAACTCAATTAATGTTTCAACATTTTCACGCGCGGGTTTTATCACCAAAAATTCGATACCATAATCTAATTTTGAAGGTTTTATTTTTAAACTTTCCGTAGGGTTTAAAAATGACCTCAAAAATGATTTTTCAAAATCGGCGGCCAAAGGCACATTTTTATTTAACTTTTGCCAAACCTTTTGGTCATAGGGACAGGGATCTTCGATCAGCTCAATTTTTGTTTTTAAAATAGGCTCGAGCGAGTCGGTCCACTCTAAAATCGTTTGACCATCAACTTGAGCGTTAACATCTAAGCGCAACTGTATTGTTAAAAAATTTTTTGCAATTTCTAAAAGCTTTTCTTTTTCGGCCTTTAATAAATGCCCTATTTTAATTTTTAAAGTATCAAACCCTTGATGTAATAAAAATTCAACTTCTGATAGGTTTACCGAAAATAAATCAAAAATGAGCGCATGATTTTTTACCGAGCTATAGGGATCAGAAAAAGCATTGAGTTTTTTAAATCTGAACTCAGCATCAAGCTGGGCCAAACGAATTGCTCCCTTTGTAAGGTCTGTCAACTGAGAGTGTTTAAGTAACTCAAGCTGCCGATCAATTGCTAAATCGCCTCGCTCAACCCATGGGTGCAGATCAGCAAATCCAACATGCTTTTTTTCAAATTCAACTTTTAAAAGAGCCCCTTGACGTGGTTTGTTTTTTGAATTTAAAAAATATTTTACATAAGCTATCGACTGCACAATAAAAAACTTATACCCATCAGAAATGACCAAGCCAATTGAATTTTTCCGGCCTTTGCTAAAAAGGCATTATAAATTTCCGAAGGCTGCGTTTTTGAAATTTGCCTGATCAGCTTAATAACCCAAAAACCAACTAATGCGGGCATCAAAAAATTTATACAATTAAAATAAATGGCTAATCCTATCGAAAACAAAAGGGGCACAATAAATAAAAAATAAATCTCTTTTTTGGCCCCCCGAACCCCCCATCTTACAGGTATCGTCTGGCGGCCTGACCTTTTATCGGCTTCATGATCCCTTAAATTATTGATAGCAATTAATGTGGTCGCTAAAAAGCCTGTAGCCATACCTAATAAAAAGCCAATGACTGTTACTTTTTGGTTTAACAAATATTCGATGCCCATGACGGCAACCAAACCAAAAAATATAATAACAAACAAATCCCCCCACCCTCTATAAGCTAACGAAAAAGGGCCCGCCGTATACGAGTAACCCATAAAAATTGATACCAGCCCTATTAAAAAAATAGGCCAGCCCCCCCAGAACACAAGGGGAATTCCAAATGCCACAGCTAAAATCATAAAAAAAAGACCCACATTGAGTACGGCTCTAAAACTTGCAAAACCAGACTGAGCAAGTCTTTTAGGGCCCAGCCGATCACTGCGATCAGTGCCCTTTTTAAAATCAAAGGCATCATTAATAAAGTTTGTTCCAATCTGAATACAAAGAGCTGATAAAACAGCAAAAACTAATTTTAAAAAAATAATATTTTTGTTAATTGAATAACTATAACAACCCGCCACAAAAATAGGCGATAAAGCCGCACCCAAAGTTTTTATTCTTAAACCTGAGGCCCAATTTTTTATTAAATTAAAGCTGGGCTGATTTTTGAAGGTCATTATCGCTTGGCAGAGTCACAAACAAATCAGAACTCGGTTGAGATGTCGATTTTCGAGTCCATTGATCTGAAACTACTTTAGCTTGAAGGCTTTGAAAAATGGGCTCTCGAATAGCTAAGCTATTATCTTGTAATACGCACTGCCTAGCTTGGCGATTGCGTAAATTAACCACAACAGGGGCTTTCATATTGGCCGTCATAAGGGTTGGATCATCAGGAATGGTTACTATGCAAAAAGCCCTTAAAATATCACCTGATTGAAAATCAATAGCTGTAAAATCTGATCTTGAAGGTAACGCATGGTAATCAGCTTTAAAAAGCTCAGGCTCTAACACAGGAAAGGCAATCGCAGGCTCATCGCAGCTCTGAAGCCAAGCAAAAATTTCGTCATTGGGATCTTCTAACAAAATAAAATTCTTCAAATCCGAAAAGCCTAAAAGCCCTTCCGGAAAATTAAGAACATCTTTTGATTCAATATTAACTTGCGCAAAGCGAGTGGTTTTTATGATCATGGCCCCCCCTTAATAAAGTTTGCCTTCTTGCTATAGACACGGCAAGTCCAAAAATAGGCTAAAGGTAGGTCACCTTAATAAATAATGCTTAAAGTCATTAAGCAGAATAGGTTTCTTAGGGAACCTTTTTTCTGAGTAACTCAGATACTCTTCGCGTATCAGCAGAAGAAGCTTCGGAAGATTGTTTATTAGCATCTTGAATAGCCACGTAAACTTCTTCTCTATGGATTTTAGTCTCCTTTGGAGCCTCAATACCAATACGAACTTGCTTTCCTTTAATCTGTACAACACGAATTTTTATATGGTCATCAATAGCGATACTCTCGCCCAACTTCCTTGTTAAAACCAGCATAGTAACTCCCTTTCTATGTGCCTCAATGCGGTAGGGAATATAAGCTTTCTTTAGTAACAGAATACCTATTTCCTTGGCCTACTTGCAAATCATCGGCTGATTTTTCAGAAGCATTAGCTATTCTTTCTATTTTAAGAAGTCAAGTAAACTTGGCTGGACTAACCGCCCGCTGGTTTCAAGCGTCGCTTTTAATGTTGTTTCGTTTTTGCTCATATCACTCATAACTTGAAACAAATCTACATCTTCAAGCTGAGATGAAACGGCTTTATTATCGACAATAGACTTTTGAAGACTATCAAAATTTAAATTTAAAGTTTGGATACGCGCCCCGACCTGAGCTCTGGCCCCGATGACTTGGTTAAGAGCTAAATCTAATTGGTCTAGGCTGAGTTGAATTTGACTCTTGTCGTTAACTCTAAGACCAATTTCTAAATCTTCAATTACTTTTAATACATTCACGCCTTGATTAGAAGATCCCCCACCCGATGAGGGTGAAACATTTTGCTCTCCCATGGGAACAGGCTGATTTTGACTTGCTGGGCCCCTGAGCTGAATCTGAGACGGATTACCTTCTTGTTTAGTGTTTTGCTCAATTCGATTATTTTCTTGAACAATATGCCCCTTTAAAGAACCCGAATCCGAGGGGGTTTCGGCTTGAGGCCTAATAATGCCGTCTTGCCCCACTCCGCGGCCTAAAAACACTTTATCTCCTGGCAAATTAGCCGCCAAAAAAGAATCTTTATGAACTTGAACTTTTAAATCCCCATCATCGCCTTTATAGTTTCCTTTCGTATCAAAGGGCGATTCTAGGGTGCGGTAACCTCCAAAAATAAAGCGGTCTCCTAATTTTCTGTTACCAATTTGAATAGCTTGATGAAACGTTTGCGCCACTTCTTCGGCCACCACACGGCGAGTTTCAGCACTGCCTCCTGCATCGTTGGCCTGCTGAACCGCAAGCTCCTTAAGTCTCATAAACATTTCGCTTAACTCACCCAACGAAGTATCTGTAGCCTCTAGCATAGAACGAGCATGATGAATATTTTTAACAAACTGTTGGTAACTTCGGTCTTCGGTTCGCATCGCTAAAATTCGAGCGCTTGCAATGGGATCATCCGAAGGCTTTGTAATTTTTTTTTGGGTCGCAGCCTGATTTTGAAGATCCGCAAGCTCAGTTCTATTTTTCTGAAGATTGCGTGTGACTTGATCAAAATTCATTCTATCCGTTACACGCATAAATTATAACCTCTTCAAATTAAGTACGGTATCAAACATTTCATCGGCCGTTCGTATTAAGCGAGCCGAAGCATCAAAAGTTTTTTGAAACTCAATCATTTTGGTCGCTTCTTCATCTAAGCTTACTCCACTAATTGACTCTCGAAGCTTACCCAGTTGTTGTAAAATTTCGCCCTGAGCTTGATTGGCTTTTTGAGAGCGCTGAGAAAGCACCCCAATTTTACCCACCTGACTGTTATAAAAATCATCCAGTGTGGCGACATCGCCAGAAAATACATTTTTATTTTGAATTTGAGAAATAACATGAGCCACCGTTGCATCTCCCGGAGCATTGGCCCTGATACCCGAGGCAATCTGACTTACATCATTTTTAATTTTGCTCGACAGTTTTATTTCAAATAGGGCTTTATCGGGATGACTTATATTTTCAAAAAACAAGCCCGCAGGTTCCCCTTGGCGATTTACGCCTAAAGAATGCACCTGATTAACCTCTTCAATAACCGTATTAGCTAATAAATTCATAGAGGATTTAATATCCTCAACCACTTGGTCTCGAACTTTTATAATAGCTCCTAAACTTCCTCCTTGAATGCGAGAGCCAATGGGCACAAGGGTTGGACTGCCCGCACTTTTAACAAAAACTTCGAGACGGCCTGTTTCGTCCATGCGTTCGGTTGATAACTCCGCGGCATCTCCACCTGAAACTAAAATACCGTTACCTGCGGCCATAACGGTAACGGCCCCTCGGTCCCCTTCGGCCACACGAATATCCATAATTTCATTTAGTTTTTTTAATAGTAACTCTCTTCTATCCCTTTGGTCATTGGCAGGCATTCCTTGCACTTCAACTTCAACAATTTTTTGATTAAGACTGGCAACTTCAATAATAATTTTATTAACTTCTTCAACCCGCCCCTCTACTTGAAAATTAACATCCCCTTGAATTTCGGTTAACTCTTTTCCAACGCGGGCAAAATCTTGTCCCATAAGCTCTGCCGTTTCTTTAACCACGGTTCGGGCTGTCAAACTCTCAGGAGTATTGGCTAACTCACGATAGGAGTTAAAAAAATCAGAAACATACTGATTAAGGCCTTTTACTGACTGTTCGTTAAAAACCTGTTCGACTCGAGTTAAAAGTTCAGCTTCCGAATCTAAGTAACCCTTTAATGAAGTTTCTCTTTGTAGCTGTTTTTCTAAAAAAGGGTTATTTACCCTAGATACTTGAGCGGCCTTAGATCCCATGCCGATCTGAAGCCGACCTTCAGAAACAGGCTCTGCTGTGGTCGTTTCAACTCTTTGCCTTGAGTAACCTTCGGTGGCTTTGTTAGCAATATTATGAGAAACGGTCTGTAACGCCGTTTGGCTGTTCATCATTGAACGCTTGCCTATATCCATCATTGCATGGATTTTACCCATTTATTATACCCTTTGAGTTTTTAAAAACCCAGCTGATTCGTGTGTAGAACCCATTTTTTTATCTTTGCCATAGGTTTTTGAAGGTGTTACCGATTGCTTTAATTGATCCATAGCACCTTGAATACTTGTTAATGCCGTTTCAACTACCGATTTGTTTTCGTGATTTAAACTTTGCACACGCCTTATAAGCAAATCTAAAGTAGCATGATGAAGCCTAAATCGGTCGCCATATTCTGAAGGAACTTTGACTGCCAAATCTAAAAGCCGAGGCGCCTGAACATCACCACCGGCCAGTAACGCTAGCTCTTTTGCATATCTTTCTCTGATCGAATCAAGGGCTTTAAGCTTTAAAAGCAAACTCTCTTTGGCTTCGTTAATCTCTTTAATTTTTTCGATATCAGATTGCATAAGCAAATCTTTTTCTGTTCGAATCGCATCTAAAAGCAAACGATACCCGGTAACCAAGTCTTCAAGGTTTTGAATGAGGCGCAATGAAACTTCTTTGATTTTACTTGTTCGAATCTCATCCATGAGAAACTCCTTCGTGGATTGGTGGTCACTGTATTTTAAATAACTATTCTGACAAATCTAAATGCTCTTGAAGCATTTTTTCAGCAACTTTATCGGCATCAACTTTATACGTACCCTCTTGATACATTTTTTTAAATTTTGCTATTTTATCAGTTTGCATATCAGGCGCATCAAGTGCGGCCTGTTTAGCTTTTTGAAATTGCTGAGCTCTAGCTGATAAATCAACCTTAGAGCCTGACTGCGTGCTGCCAAGTTCAGAATTTAAATTAGCTTTTAAATCTGTTTTCAAATCTGCAGAAGATTTATTAACGTTACCCGATTGTGAGGCTTGATCTGACTTTTGGGTATCTTTTAAATTGATATTTTGTCCAATTTTATTATGAGTGATTTTCATATAGGGCCTCCTACCTAATATTCAGACTACTTGAGTTTTTTGTTAGGAACAATCGGTTTTGCCTATCTAGGACCCTGGTCTGTGCCAATAACCTAAATCTAGCTCAGCGCATCTTTCTATTTTTCTTCTAAAAAATTTTCAGCTTCTGTGTTTTCTTTAATTATAGGACCACTCGCTTGATGAGGGCTTAAATATTTTTTTGTAATAATCGCTTCTACCGCTTTAGGATCTAAAGGAAAGACTCCTTTTGGATTTTTCGCATGAGATGTAATCCCTAACCTGTCTCCCATTTGCTCAACTAAATTTTCGTAGATTTTTTCTTTAAGCCCAAGCCCACCCTGATCGGCCATTTGATCTGAGTACTCATTATAAAGTTCTTCAGTAAAATATTTTTCTACCTGCCCTTGAGTAACAAGGCCTGAGGGGGTAACCGAGCTTTTCATAGACTTAACCAACTGCCTGGCAAACTCTTTTTCGTAAAGGCCCGCCACCTCTTTAAGTTTTTCTTGAGGTGTTACCTTAGGCTCAGGTGCTGGCAGAAGGGTTTTTGATGTTACTATCTTCATAAACAAAAAAAGGTGGGGAGTAGAGCCAGAGTTTGGGTGCATCCTGCACTTAACTCTCTTGTTTGCCTAGGCCAAAAACACATTTCCTCGGTGTTCTTCACTGAACCTTTGCTCCTGTTTCCTGCGAGAAACTTTTTTTGAGGGCTGATACCGTCCTTGGTTATCAATCTCTGACCCCTCCCCGTAGGGCCTCAACATCCATGTTAAAGCCGCTAATTCTATACTCTTTTATTTTATTCAATTTTTTAGTAAAAAAGAAAGCTTTTCTCATAAAAGATCTAGTTCCCCATGTAAGGCGCCTGCCGCCTTCATAGACTGAAGTATTGAAATCAAATCTTTTGGCGTGACTCCTATCTTATTAAGTGCATTAACCAAATCACCTACAGAAGCTCCTGTATCTAATAGATGGACCCTATTTTCGGGACCTTTTTTATCTTTTGCATCACCCACTTTAACCGATATGTTACCATGAGCTAAAGCAATTTTTGAAATTTTAACATTCTCACCTATAACAACTGTGCCTGTTCGCTCGTTAATAACCACTCTTGCTTTTTGATCGGGATTAATTTCGATCGATTCGATTGTAGCGAGTAACTCAACCCCACGACCTTCGTAGCTAAAGGGAGTCATGATATCAATAGTGCCTCCATCTTTTGCCGATGCGTACTGACCACCTAGCTCTTTGTTAATTGAAATCGCTGAACGAGCTGCTGTTAAAAAATCAGGATTGTGTAAAGTTAATCTAAACATTTTTCGTGTCGAAAAATCAGTAGCGATATCCCTTTCAATAATGGCTCCATTGGGCACCCGTCCAACAGTCGTAAACACATTCTTTTCGCCCGAACCTAAAGAAACTGAGCCTTGAGCCACAGCAAACACCTCTTCATTTGCCGCCCTAAGCGGAGTTTGTAGTAACACTCCCCCTTCAAGACTTGATGCATCACCTAAAGCGCTTACGGTCACATCGAGTGGATTACCCGATTTAGCAAATGCCGGAAGCTGAGCGGTTACAATAACGGCCGCGGCATTTTTTGATTCAACTAATCCCGATTCGGTTTTCATGCCGAGCTTGTCAAGCATTCGCCCAAGCGATTTTGCTGTAAACTCGGTTTTTCCGTCACCCGTGCCTTTTAAGCCCACAACGACTCCATAACCAATTAATTGGTTTTGCCTAACTCCTCTGATACTGGCTATATCCTTAAGCCTTACTGCATTGACAGTTAAAGCAAGACCAAAGGTTAGTAAAAAAAATAATTTTCTCATCGAGTCTCCTCAGACGTCTTTTTTCGAATGCTTAGAACATCGACCTGCGAATCTAATAACCGATTTGAGGAAGTCCCTTCGTCATTAAAATCTTCAGGACGTACAAAGCCCGTAATTAAAACCTTAAACTCTTTTTGTCCTAACATAAAAGGCTGCTGACCTTGAACTCGGTACGAACCATCTGGCATTTTCTGAGTAACTCGGGTCGGAATTGAACTTATCTCAATGGCTTCCTCATTTTTGGACTCTGATGCTTTTTTAGAAGATAAGGCGGTATCAGCAGCTCCTGCAGGTGCTCGGCCCGAACCAGATAAACTATTCTTTTCTCCTAAAAGCCCTTTATCTTGTTTATTAAGTAAGTCGCCCTCAATATATTTTTTATTTTGTTCTTCAATTTGATCTAACAATTTTTTTATAACGGAAACTTTCATTTCTACTTGCTTTAGCGCGGGGCCCTCAATTTTTACGTTTAAAAGGTCTCCCTCTTTACGCGATTTATTTTGCGTAAATAAATAAGCCCCTTGCCCTTCCATAACCCAAGTGCTACCAGCTGAGGCATTGAGCTGAGATTCAGCTTCAAGCCTTTCGCGATTCATTCTTTTATAATCTCTTTGCTCAACCGATGGCGCATAGGGATGCTCCGAAAATTGAGTTAATTTTTCTGCAGGAGGGGGCGTTTGCACAAGTGGGTTTGTAGCGCACGAAAAAGCAATGAGTAGACTAAAAAAAATAATTAAAATTTTATTCACTTTGAAATCTCCGCAGTTTCGTAATCAATGGCTTGAGCCTTTAATGTTTCTTTAGTAACCGGATTGATCAATGTAACAGATTGGCCCATTTTTGCTGAATTTAATGCCCTCATTTGTGTTTCAATTTCAAAACCAGATCCATTAAAAATAACATTAACGAAACTCCCTGATTTGATAACTAAAGGTAACTCAATGTCGTTATAGGTTAATACGTGCCCAGCCATGAAAGCATTTTTGGTGACTTTATTTAACGATTCCTTGAGTGATAAATCGGAAAGCCCATTCCAACCTGTTAGTGTTTTTTTAACTTCAACATTTTGAATATCAATTTTTTGATTTTTAGCTAAATTATATTTGGCAACAAGCTGTTCTCGCTCAACTGTAACCTTAGCCACTAAGTCTAACCACTCCAAAGCATCAAACTTAACTGACATTCGAAGTTTAGGTCCAAAATAGTTTAATCTAATTTCTTTAGGCCTTTGATTTATTTTAACATCCGGAACCATACTTACTAAACGACAATGCGAGCACTTATCAACAATCTGAGCTTCGACTAGGTTAAATAAGTAAGTATGATAGCTGGCACGTTCAGAATCGACAGTAAAAGAAATTTTTTCAGGAATATTAATATATAGGTTATATTTTTTTAACTCTGACCCCAATGATCTTACAATTTGACTCCTTAACTCATTAGCGGTGATTGTCATTTGAGAATTTAATATGAGTCCCGAAAAATCAATGATTGAGGAGGCCCTAATGTCGATCCAGTTTAAATCTGAATCATCTGTTTTGCCTCGAATTTTAATTACATCTCCTAACCGAAGCGATTTAATATCTGATTGATCTACTAATAGCTTTAAATGATTTGTAGTTTGATCAACCATTTGATTAGCTGATTGGCCTGCTGATTGGTTTGCTGGGTGGTTTGCTGGCTGGTTTGCTGACCATTTGACCGAATCAATGTTAGAAATATAAATTTGATTTGTATCGACTGTAAATTCAAGATCGTTTTTTATTAGTTCTGAATTACTTTTTAAATTGATGTTTAAATTATCAGGGTTATTAGCGCCGAGACGACTTGAATCTAAATTTATATTATCCTTTACCACACCCGCAAAAGAATCTATAGCAGCATAAGACTCATCTAGAGTCGCAACTTGAAAACAAAAAAGTAAAAATAGAGTAACCAATATATTCAAAATTACCTCAAATTATTTACTGTTTGGAGCATTTGATCTGCGGCTTGCACGGCTTTAGAATTGGTTTCATAGGTTCGCTGGGCTGTGATCATAGAAATCATTTCATCAACAATATTTACGTTACTCCCCTCAACTTGACCTTGAGCCAAGTATCCGGCCCCTGCCAACCCAGGTCTTGTATTTTGCGCCTGACCGCTTGAAGGAGAAGGAATAAAATTATTTTTCCCAATAGCTTTTAACCCCGCGGGATTAACAAAAGTAACAATTTCTAATTGACCTATTTGAGTTGGCTGAGGGTTGGCCGCAGTAACAATAGCCACTTCACCTGAAGGAGTAACCTCAATGCCGGTAGCTTCCGCTGGAATTAATATTTCTGGCTGAACTACATTCCCATTTTTATCAATTAAACGGCCCTCTCCATCTTTTTTAAATTGACCGTCTCGAGTATAAACCATTTCACCATCGGCGGTTTGCAACTGAAAAAATCCGCCGCCTTCGATTTGCAAATCTAATGGATTTTTAGTTATCATAGATGAGCCTGTAGACATATCCTTACCAACTGCAGCCGCCCTTGTACCAAGACCAATCTGAACACCCGTGGGACTTATCGAGTTTAATCCACTGGCTTGCCCCGGCTCTTTAACCGTATGATATAAAAGATCTTCAAACTCGGCCCTACTTTTTTTAAAACCAACAGTCGAAGCATTCGCTAAATTATTGGATATAACATCCATATTGGTTTGCTGGGCTTGCATGCCGGTGGCTGCCGTGTTTAACGCTCTTATCATGGGTTACACCTTTGCTACTTGATTAACTAATTTATCGGCTATCGAATCGTAGGCGCTTATGGCTTTTTGATTGGTCTCAAAGGCTCTGGTAGCCGCAATCATGTCGGTCATTTCTTGGACAATGTTAACATTACTTGTTTCTAAAAAACCTTGCTTTAACTGTGGATTTTGAATCGAAACCAGCTCAGGTTTTGCGTTTTGATTAAATTGATATAAACTGTTACCCATTTTCTTTAAAGTCGATTTATCAACAACATCAACCAAACTCAATTGAGCTATATAATTTTCACCCTGAAATATCGATCCATCTTCAGAAATGGCTAACTTCCCTAAATTAGGATCAACTTTGATTACTCTTTCTGAGGGGTCTGCCGTTGGATTATCAGCTGATAAAACAGGGTAACCTTCAGTTGTTACCAGTATCCCATTTCCATCTATCGAAAAGTTGCCTTTTCTCCCTAAACTAAGTCCTGAAGGAGTTGCTACTTCAAAAAAACCAGAACCTTCAATGGCAATATCGAGTGGGTTACCGGTTGCTTTTAGCCCCCCTTGAGAAAAATCAGTATAACTTCCTGAGGCATCAACATAGGCCTGATCAAGACCTTGCATATCATAAAACGATTCAACTGATGCCGGCACTCGGGGAACTTTGAGTAACTGCTGCTCTTTTTCTTGAGACGTTAGGTATTGTTTAAAAGTTTGCATATCTTTTTTAAAGCCAGAAGTATTGGCATTAGCCATATTATTTGCAATCGTATCTAAACGTTGTGATTGAGCTATCGCTCCACTTAATGCAGAGTAAATTCCTTTTGCTGCCATCCTAGCACCTCTTCAGATTATAACAGCAAGTTGCATGCCTAAGATTTAATACCTAAGTCGTGGCTATTACAACCTATGAGGTTACCCAAGCCATTTTTTTGACTCTTTTGCAATTAAGCAAGTCAATTAAATGGCGCCATGAGGGCAACATAATTTTATATAGGAAAGATTTGAGCAATACCCATCAAATCAAAATTGCTAATTTCTATAATCACCAGAAGAAGAGCAATAGGGTCCATTGGGCACTTGACCGGCTTTGTAACATTTTGTTGCTAAACATGTTCCCCAAGCCGTCCCCGTATCATTACATTTCATTTGCCCTTCGCCAACAACTGATGACCCAGAGTAAATAGAACATGACGCCGTTGAGTTGGGAGTACATAGATAACTTTTACAAGTACTACCGGTGTAATACTTACCCTCTCCGCAATCAGTACAGGTCGGATAATTAATCGTTCCATTACTACATTTTTTACATTCATTATTGTAAATCTGGTAACCACTAACACAACTCGTAACCTTACAATCACCTCGGCTTGAACCCTCAGCATTACAAGTTCTTCGACCATAGCCATTAGTTATGCTACAAGATTCTTCACTTAATGGTTTACATATTTGATATTGACAACTTGATCCATCAAAATATTTACCACTTACGCATGCATTACAACTTGGATAATTAATTGTCCCATTACTGCAAGTAATCTCTTCACACTTGTAACCATTTTTCTTAAATCCAGAATAGCAACTCGTAACTTCACAAAGCCCCCAACCAGAACCTAAATAATTGCACGATTTAAGGCCCGTTCCATTTTCAACATAACAATCCTTAGCTCTATATGGAACACAGACTTGAGCGGTACAGATTGATCCATTATAATATTGCCCATTAGAACATGTATTACATGTCGGATAATTTAATGCTCCATTCGCACATGTCCCTAAAATACAAGTGTTACCCGATTTTACATATGCACTGTCACAGCTTTCAACCAAACAAGCGCCCCATGCAGATCCGTCATCAGTACATATTTGCTTTCCCCTACCATTTAAAACATTACACTCTTTTGAGCTTTTTGGCTCACAAAATTTAGGCGTTGGCGTAGGTGTAGGCGTTGGCGTAGGAGCTGAATCCTCATTACAAAAGTGCTCATAGCTTCCACTTAACACTCCGTCTTATCCAATGACGTACTAGGTTTGACAAAAAAAATGCTAATGATATTATCTTTTTTGGAAGGAGCTGCTAATGCCTATTATTTCAGTTTTTTTTGGAATAGTTATTCGAATATATCATGCTGATCACAACCCTCCTCATTTTCATGCGACTTATGGTGAGTTTGAAGCTGTTTTTGAAATTCAATCGGGCAAGATTCTGAGTGGCAAACTCCCACCTCAAGGTCAAAAATTAGTTGAACAATGGCGCAAATTAAATATATCAAACCTAAATGCTGCATGGTTTTCTGCAAGCACAATGAAAACGCCAAAACGAATTAAAGGTTTGGAGTAATTATGAAACTAGGAAATAAAATAGTGAAAATTCTCAGTGTTGATGAAGATACATTTAAAATTAAATTAAAGTTTGCTGATGGCATTATTGGTCAGGTTGATTTAGGATTTATTTTTTCAAAACCCAAATATTTACCCTCTGAAATAATTAAGGGTGGTTTATTTACCAAGTGTTTCGTCGAATCAGGAGCTTTGGCATGGCCTAATGGTTTTGAACTTTGTCCTGATTCTATCCGAATGAAGCTGAATATTAAAAAAAACGCTGCGGCTTAAATTGTACTGGACAGTATTTAATCGAACAATTGCCTGTTTCCCCGCAGTTTAAATTTTAGTGTCTGTTAGATAAAATCCAGTTTATTTTCTTTCCAAACCTCCTTAAAAGTTATTTTTGTATTTTATTGTTAATGACCTCTCTGATTTTCAAATCTCACAGCACTTTTTTAGACCAAGTCAAAATATAGGGTTTGTCCTCGCATTGAGATTCTTAACAGACAAGACTTCGCAAACCAATTGGATAAAAATGGCTTGTCACCGACCATTTTTTTATAAATATGGTCTTATGATAAACCGTTTTTTATAAAAAAATATTAAAAAGTCCAAAATCAATTTTATTGTTGGGGCCTCGCCAAGTCGGAAAAACAACTTTAATCGAATCTCTTAAGCCCGAACTATAAATAAACCTTACTGATGAATCTGAATTTCGTCAATTTTTGACTAACCCAGATGAACTCAGACAGAGAGTTGATGCCTCATATCCTAAAACAATTTTTATTGATGAAATTCAAAGATTGCCGGAATTACTAAATACCATTCAGGCGCTCATTGATGAAAATAAAAACAAATTGCTGCTTTATATTACAGGCTCAAGCGCAAGAAAGCTTAAACGAGGCCACGCCAATTTGTTACCAGGGAGAGTCTTTTCTTACAGAATGGGCCCTCTTTCGCTATTAGATCTTAACTTCAATATGGACACACAAAAAGCGCTTGAGGTTGGGTGCCTACCAGAACCTTACTTTATGAAAAATTCTAAACATGCTGAAAAACTACTTCAGTCTTATACCAGAACCTACCTTAAAGAAGAAATCTTATCTGAAACTTTGATTTGCGATATAAAAGGATTTTCTAACTTTTTAACTTCAGTTGCTGAAAACTCAGGGTTATTGTTAGATCTATCAAAACTAGCTTCTAAATCAAGAGTTAACAGAAGCGCAGCCAGACGATATTTTGAAACTTTAGAAGACACACTTTTATGTGATCGTCTCGAAAGCTATACCCCCATTGACAATGAGGATATTGAAAAAAAATTGGTTAAACATTCTAAATACTATCTTTTTGATGTCGGCATTAAAAATGGTGTCCTCCAAAATTATAAAGCTTCAAACGATCGAATAGGTTTTTTATTTGAACATCTATTTTTTAATCAAATTAAAAATATCGCTTGCAGCATGGATCACTCAATTAGTGTCTACCACTTTAGAACATTACTTGGACAAGAAATTAATTTTATTTTTAAAATTAATAACAAAACCATTTCTGTCGAATTAAAAACCTCGGAGCCTCAAATTGATGAGATTAGAAAACAAAAAAAAATTTCTGAATATTTTGAATTAAACGCAGATATTTATATAGCCTGCATTAAATGCAAACCCAAAAAAATCGAAAAAGTTTGGATTTTACCTTGGTAACAGGTGTTAATAGATATCGCCCAACAACTTAATTAGTTGGCATTAATAAAAGTAGAAATCAAAAGAGTATATTAAACTTCTTTAAGCAATTTTTCTATATCTTGAACACATTGGCCGCAGCCGCTTCCGGCTTTTGTTTTTTGCATTACCAAATAGGGAGTGTTTGAGCCTAAATATAGGGAGTTTAAAATTTGAGATTGTGTTACTTTTCGGCAATGACAGATTTCAATGTCTTCTGCATATATCCACTTGTTTTGTGCCTTTAAAATAAACTCTCGAATTATATAAATAGCATGATTTTGGCCAAGCAAACTAGCTTGGACTGTCTGGACTGTCTGGACTGCTTGGACTGTCGGGCCTTCCACGTCTAACAGACCAGATGTTTCTGGTCTGTCTTTTTTAGACTCCACACTATTTATTTTAATTTTAATTTCAGGCAAGACCCATTGAGAGGGAGGCAGAGATAAATTAACATATTCTTTCAGCAATTCACTTACCGCGTGACAGGTAATCAACTTTTGAATCTCAACCAATCCGTCATCGGTAACAATAGCTTTAATATAATCACATGTGGGATAGTTAATCTCAATAGTATACATACTAATCAAAATTTTTTAACTTGGCTAAATCTACTTCCATACCATCATACCCATATCGCCATTTTACGTTGTGGGTTTCAAGGCGATTACTTTCGGCAGCTTTAACTCTCCAGTCATGATACTCACGGGTTTGCTTGGCTTGTTCTATTAAATTTTGAGTGCTCGCTCCGGGATCATGATGACCAAAAACGACATATCTAATATTTTCTCTGATCGCAATATCTAAACCAATTTGAGCTGCACTATGCCCCCAATTTGATTTTTCTACTAATTCCGGAAGAGTATACTGAGCATCAAAATACATGAGATCACTATTTTGGTATAAGGGTAAGTCCTCACCCAAATCTTGCCTACTAACACGAGTCCCCTCTGTATCCACGCAATGCGAATAAGATAATTTATTTTTTTCTATTCGGTAACCCCAGCAAGGATCGGGATGATCAAGCTGATAAGGTGTTACTTGAAAATCTAAAATATTAATTTTTTTTCGAGGCTCTAAAATGTGATACACAATTTTAGATGGTAACATTTCATAAGGAACCGGAAAATACGGCCGACTAAATTTAATTCTGACAGCATTTTCTAAATCTTCTTGGACTGCATATAGGTGTATGGTTTGATCTCGCCTAAATATAGGTGCGTAAAATGGCAAACCTAAAATGTGATCCCAATGAAAATGGGTAAACAAAATATGATGCTCTTGATTAGGCTTTAAGCCAGACATGATGCTTTGCCCGTATCTTCTAATACCACTTCCGGCATCAATAATTAAACTCCCCTGATCAGATTTAACTTCGACACATGATGTATCAGAACCATATCCTGATAGTCTTTGCGGATTAATTTCGTTTAAAAATAAGGACACATCCTCTGCTCGAGAATAACCACTTTTAAAAAACTGCTTAAGTATTTGCGAAATGTGAAGAGCCCACTCATCAGGTGACTGACAAGCAGGTATAGACCCTCGAACTCCCCAAAACTTTAGCATAAATTTCATACATGCTATATTACGGAAAGATATAATAAAACTAAACAAAACAAATGCTAATTTTTTAACATCCCGACTTTAGATAGAGGGCTTCTGGGTTTTTAATCACGATTTCTTTACCTCTGACCTCTATAAGTCCTGCTTCTTTTAGCTCACTCAGATGGCGAGACAAAGACTCATTAATAGTACCCGCAAGTTGAGCCAGCTCACTACGAGTTAACTTTAATTGAATTAAAATACCTTCGCTCGTCTTATCTCCGAATCTTTGGCCGAGTGTTGAAATCAAATGAGCAATTCTTTCGCCGACAGAAGCTAAGTAGTGATATTTCGAATTTTCTTCGGCCAGAGCTTGATCCTTAGCCATTTGATGCATAACCTCAGAGCGTATCGAGTTACCTTGGTTTTGTATTTTACTATCTATATTTTCAAAAGGAACAACATGCACTTCGCACTCTTTGAGTGCTTGAGCGTCGTGATTAAAAGTTTCTTTCTGCAAAATAAGATCCTGGTAACCAAAGTATTCGCCTTCACCAACAAGCTTTGATATATACTCATCGCTTGCCGTTCGCCCGCGAACTAAGGCACATTTTGATGTTACTTTAACCACACCTTTTTTTAAAAAGTAAATACCTGTGATCTTTTCTCCTCGACTCAATATGACTTCACCCGCTTTAAAAGTTAAAATTCGAATAGCCGTCCATTTTGTTTCAATTGGCTTTGAATATCCCGAAGTTGGAGCCTCAAATCTATCCTGAAAACGTCCCATACTTAAAATAACAGGAGCCGCATTTTGTTCTTGTCTAAGAGATTGAGATTCTAAATAAGTCATAAGACCTCCTATCTCTAAAGTTTAATATTTATTAAACTTTAGAATCAAGAAAAATCAGACATTTTGTCTGAAAATGTAAAAAATGAAGTATCATGTCAATTTTTGGCTATCCATTGTCTACCCAAATCCCCCAGATGATCACTTAACCTACGCAAGTCGTCACAACCAATGGGTTTTAAATAATCTATTTATAATTACTCCGCTTAAGGACTAAAATTTTGTCATATTGAGTGTTCGAAATTTAATTCAGAAGTTAATTCAGAAGTTAATTCAGAAGTTAATTCAGAAGTTAATTC
>DYOP01000006.1:32398-56969 GCA_020720425.1 Bdellovibrio sp.
TTAATTCAGAAGTTAATTCAGAAGTTAATTCAGAAGTTAATTCAGAAGTTAATTCAGAAGTTAATTCAGAAGTTAATTCAGAAGTTAATTCGAAACTTAGATAAAATAATATTTCGAAAAAAAATTTAAATTAGCCTTTAAATTTTGGGCTAAGGAAATCCAAAATAGTTATTCGAAAAAGTATATGAAATAAAAATTGTACGACATATAAAATGTAAAATGATCACTCTTTGATGGAAAACAATTAAAAGGAGATTTCAAATTGAACCAACAACATGATTTAGACCAAGAGGCGCTAGCGTTTCACCAACAAGGAAAACCCGGAAAAATTGAAGTTATTTCGACCAAAGCAACCCATACAGAAAGAGCCCTTAGCCTAGCCTACAGCCCCGGAGTCGCCGCCCCTTGCAAAGAAATCTTTAAAGACTCATCAAACGTTTATAAATATACAGCAAAGGGTAACCTTGTGGCTGTGGTATCTAATGGCACTGCGGTGCTTGGCCTTGGTAACATAGGCCCCTTAGCTGGTAAGCCAGTCATGGAAGGTAAGGGAATTTTATTTAAACAGTTTGCCGGCATTGATGTATTTGATATCGAAATCAAGCAAATGGATGTCGAACAAACCATTAAAGCGATCGAAGCTTTAGAGCCCACTTTTGGAGGCATCAATCTAGAGGACATCAAAGCTCCTGAGTGCTTTGAAATCGAAGAAAGACTTAAAAAATCGATGAATATACCCGTGTTTCATGATGACCAACATGGAACAGCTATTGTCTCAGGTGCCGCTTTGATTAATGCCTGTATCATATCTAAAAAGCAACTCAGCGAAGTAAAAATTGTAGTCAACGGCGCGGGAGCCTCTGCCATTGCTTGTTCTAAATTTTTTATTTCACTTGGGGCCCAACTTAAAAATTTAATTATGTGCGACACCCAGGGGGTTATTTACAAAGGTCGAGCTAAGGGAATGAATTCATTTAAAGAGTATTTTGCCTCTTCAACCCAAGCCCGCACTTTACAAGAAGCTCTTAACGGCGCCGATGTTTTTGTTGGCCTTTCCTCGGCAGGAGCCTTGACTACAGAAATGTTACTTAAAATGAATGATAGACCCATTATTTTTGCCATGGCTAATCCCGATCCAGAGATTGACCCAATCGCCGCAAAAAAAGTTCGACCCGATTGTATTATTGCCACCGGAAGATCAGATTATCCCAACCAGGTTAATAATGTTTTAGGCTTTCCTTCTATTTTTAGAGGAGCACTTGATGTAAGAGCCACTCAAATCAACGAACCTATGAAATTAGCGGCCTGTCATGCTTTAGCCAAATTAGCTCAAGAAGATGTCCCCGAAGCAGTGAGTGATCGTTATGGCGGAAGGCATTTTCAATTTGGCCCTGAGTATTTGTTACCAAAACCTTTTGACCCAAGGGTTCTACTTAAAGTAGCTCCGGCTGTAGCTAAAGCCGCTATGGATTCGGGAGTATGTCAGTTTCCGATAACTGATTTTTTAAAGTACCGAGATCAACTTGAATCTCTTCAAGGGGCTGGAACAACTTTTATTAGATCCGCCATACATCGCGTCCATGTTAATTCGCAGTCAATGGGTGGCAAAGTTATGAAAATTGTCTTTCCCGAAGGGCATAGTTATAAAATATTAAAAGCTTTACCCACTTTAATTGACGAAAAAATTTGCGAGCCCATTTTACTAGGTAACAAAGAAGCAATTCACAAACAAATGGATGAGCTTAATTTATCACATTTAAAATCTTGCACAATTGTTGACCCCCAAACTTCGCCCCTTTTAGAGTCTTATACTTATGAGCTATTTCAACTCAGAGACCGTAAAGGTGTTCAAAAAGCCGAAGCCGAAAGACTTATGCGTGACCCCAACTATTTTGGCTCCGTTATGGTTAAAATTCGGGACGCTGACGGTATTGTTACCGGAGCTACACAAAATTATGCTGACTCGGTTAAACCTATTTTGCAGGTCATTGGCGTAAGCAAAGACCATGTAGCAGCTGGAGTCAGCATTGGGTTAATAGACCAAGATATATATTTATTTTCTGATACCACAACAAATGTTGACCCAACAGCGACTGAACTGGCTCAAATCGCTATTCAATGCGCTGATGTCATGAATTATTTTGGTCACACCCCTCGCATTGCTATGCTCTCTTACAGTAACTTTACAGCGCAAAAAGGGACCCCTACTAAAATGAAAGATGCCTATGAGTTAGTCAGAATATATAAACCCGAACTTATTGTTGACGGTGATATTCAGGCCGACACAGCCGTTAATGCCGATTTATTAAATAAGTTATTTCCTTTTAGTAACCTTAAAGAGCCGGCTAATATTTTGATTTTTCCTAATCTTGAATCAAGTAACATTGCCTATAAACTTTTACAGCAACTTGGCCGCGGAAACACATTAGGACCATTTTTAATGGGCCTTCGCCGGTCGGCAAACGTTTTACAACGAACAACGACAGTTGATAATATTATTAATTCCGTTGTATTTACAGTTTTATCGGCGCAATTTGTTGCCGACCACACACTCAAAAAAATGAGTAAAAATATGCCCATTGGTGGAAGCCTACTTTAACCACTATGAGTCTTTCAAAATGCTTTGGAAAAAAAGCCATTTGTGTAGGAGTGGGCCTTAAATCAGAAGCTTTAAGTGATATAAAAGAAAACTTAATAGAGCTTATCGACCTAGCTACAGCGGCAGGAAGTGATGTCGTGGGTTCGGTGACCCAAACCCTACAGCAATGGAATCCTTCTTTACTTTTAGGCTCTGGCAAAGTTGATGAACTTTCTGAGATGGCCCTAAATCAAGGGGCCAACCTTATTATTATCGATCATCAGCTCTCAGGAGGGCAAACGCGCAATCTCGAAAAAATATTAAAGGTCACAGTGCTTGATCGCAACCAAGTTATTTTAGATATTTTTGCCCAAAGAGCCCAAACTTTTGAAGGTAAACTTCAAGTCGAACTGGCTCAAATGATGGACCAACTCCCCCGAATGGTTGGAGCTTGGATGGAGTCTTTATCAAGACAAGGCGGGGGCATTGGTACAAGGGGCCCCGGCGAGACCGCTCTTGAAAACGACAAAAGGCGAATTAAAGAACGTATAGCTGCCATTAAAAAAAAATTAGATGTCGTCAGAAAAAACCGAGCACAAAACCGAGAAGCCCGCATTCGTTCATCTGTACCAAGCTTTGCTCTGGTGGGCTATACGAACTCAGGCAAAAGTAGTCTTTTACAAAGACTCACAGGAGCTGATGTTTTTATCAAAAATCAACCTTTTGCTACCTTAGATCCCACCACACGAAAAGTTTACCTCAAAGACGGCACCATGGCCGTTGTTACCGACACCGTGGGCTTTATTCGAAAAATCCCAACTCAACTCATTGAAGCATTTAAAGCCACGCTTGAAGAAAGTGCTCAAGCTGATGTTTTGCTTCATATTGTTGATTTATCACATCCCCAAAAATCAAAACACATTGAAGTGGTCGATGGAATCATCAAAGAATTAGGCTGGGAGAAGAAAAAAATAATTTATGTTTTTAACAAATCTGATCAAGCCGATCCTGCAGCCAAATTTCAAGTTAAAGGTTACCCACGAGTTTTTATTTCAGCCCTGACTGGCGATGGCATCGAAGAATTAAAAAACCTGATGTGCCAATCTATAAACGAATCACAAAAAGAGTATGAATTATTTTTTTCAAAAGCTAACGAATACCTTATTTTTGAAGTCGCCAAAAAACTTAAAATCCTAAGCCAAGAACCCAGTGCAAACGGCACACTCCTTAAAGTAATGGCCCAAGCCTCTGAACTTGAGCCTTTTAGGTACCTGCTTCCTAATGGTAACTAGCCCGCGTCAATGCCTCACGACCATATCATCACTACAGTATCACCACAGTAAGAGCTAAGTTTTGGATTCTTGAACTTTTTAATTCATGCGAAGAACTTATAAGCCTATCAACCCGAAAACGAATCGTCCCCGAATTCAAACCAAAAAAATTTAAGAAAACTTATGATTAACAATTACCGCTATAATGCGCCAAGCTCCATTCCGGGGCGAATTTATATTTTAGGAGGTTGGTGACATTATGTGCGTCAAAAATTAAGTCAAAAATTGCTTATATCTGAATTAAACACGATATAATTAGTTACACTTTGACGTAGCAGCCTTTATTAATTCCCTTTACCCTTCAGAACGGGGCCTCATAAAGGCCCCTCATAAACTGATTTTGACGCGGACCAGTTACCATTAGGAAGCAGGTACCTTTTAAGATTTATAAAATCCACCTTTTTTTACAATTTCACCAAGCTCAGGACTTGGCTCAAGACGAGGGGCTTTAATTGAGTAACCTTTTAATGCATTCTGAATTTGATCAACACCATAATGATCAGCATACTTTAAAAGCCCACCACGAAATGGCGGAAAGCCTGTGCCCATAATCATAGCTAAATCGACTTCATCTGAAGTATTCACAATTTTATCTGTTACCATGGCTCGGGCGCACTCGTTGACCATAGCAAAAATTCCGCGCTCAATACATTCTTTTTCAGATAATGAATTTTTAATCTGAATTTTAAATTGGCTATAAATTGTTTGGTCAACTTCTTTACGGTAACCCTTTTCGTCGTACTGATAAAATCCATTTTTATTTTTTTTGCCCAATTTTCCGCTTGTTTCGAGCTCTTGCATAAAAGGGGCAATTTCGATGCGATCACCAAAGGCCTTTTTAAAAATTTTCAATACTTTTATACAAACATCAAGGCCCACTTCATCCATTAAAGCAAATGGCCCCATAGGCATTCCAAAATGTTTAACATAAGCCTTATCTACAAAATCAATGGATTGCCCTTCTTGCAGTAAAAAGGCAGCTTCTGCCATATAAGGTAACAGCAATCGGTTAACTAAAAACCCAGGTCCATCTTTGACTACGACGGGCATTTTTCCCATTTTTTTAGCCAATTCAAAAACAGTTGCAATGGTTTGATCACTGGTTTTATCACCGCGAATAACTTCGACAAGCGGCATTTTATCAACCGGATTAAAAAAGTGCATGCCCGCAAAGTTTTCAGGGTAAGGATATGCGGTTTGCATTTCATTTACTCTGAGCGAAGAAGTGTTACTTACTACAATCGCATCGGGTCTTACAAACGAGGCTAGCTCTGCAAAAACACGTTTTTTAATTTCCATATCTTCAACAATAGCTTCGACAACTAAATCGGTTCGCTTAAAATCGGAAAAATCAACTCCGCCGGTAACATGCGCTAGCCGCTGCTGAAGTTCAAACTCATTGATAACTCTTTTTTTAGCTAATTTCTCCCATAACGAGCGGGCATGTTTGATTCCTTTTGCGACGGCATCAAACGAAATATCTTTCATTCGAACTTCAATGCCCTTATCGGCTGCAACATAGGCTACGCCTCCACCCATAGTTCCGGCACCTAATATGCCCAAATGATGAATGGGCATTCCGCTAATGCTCGAATTTTCAACCCCTGTCTGCTTTTTAACCATTTCTGTTAGATCAAAAACATGAATTAAGTTTTTGCTTACTTCGGTAACAGCAACTTCACAAAAAGCTTTTCGTTCGATTTCAAGAGCTGATTCGATAGAGCTAAATCCATAAGTTTTTTTTATGACTTCAATGGCTTTTAAAGGGGCTGGATAATGCCCATGGGTGGCTTTTAAAACTGATTTTTGAGCTTGGCTAAAAATCACACCTCGCCCTAAGGGTGACTCTAAAATTTGATTAACAAGTCCTTTGGGCTGAAATCTTTTAATTCTCTTAGGTTTACCTATTAAAGTGCGTGCAAAATCAAGCGCCGTTTTTTCTAAAATATTAGGATGAACGACTTGATCAACTAAGCCTACCTTAAAAGCTTTATTTGAATTTAAAAGTTTGCCAGCTAATATTATATCTAAAGCCCCCGCAAGACCTAAGGCCCTTGGTAACCTTACGCATCCACCAAAGCCCGGAATAATTCCTAATTTCGTCTCAGGTAACCCAATTCGTGTTGAACTATCATCAGTTGCAATTCGATAATCACAGGCAAGAGCAAACTCACATCCGCCCCCAGCCACGGCCCCATTCATCGCTGCAATAACCGGCATATTTAATTTTTCTAATCGGCTAAAAATAGTTTGCCCTTGCTTAACTGCGACATCAAACTCTTGAACCGATTTAAGACTTCTGATTTCATCAATATCGGCCCCTGCAATAAAAATTTTTGGTTTTTTTGATATAAATATAGCGGCCTTATATGATGACTTTTCTAATTCATCAATAACCTGATTTAATCTAAGCATCATTCCCGTAGACCATTTATTGACCTTACTGTCTTGTTGGTCTAATTCGATCATTGCGATTTCATTATAGCTAACAATTCGAATACTATTTTGATGAGTCATTTGCTTCCCCTTTATCTTAATTATTATTTTTCAAGTTCCACGACCATAGCTCCACCTTGGCCTCCGCCAATACAAAGGGTCGCTAAGCCAAACTGCGTTTGTCGTCTTTGCATTTCTTTAACCAGTGTTAAAACAATTCGAGTGCCGGTAGCACCCACCGGGTGACCTAGAGCAATCGCTCCCCCATTAACGTTAACAATATCAGGATTAATTTCACCCACTTTTTTAGAAAGTCCTAATTTATCCTTGGCAAATTGCTCCGAGTCCATGGCTTTAATTGAGCTAATCACTTGGGCTGCAAAAGCTTCATTAAGTTCAATTAGGCCTATATCTTTAAGCTCTAAACTTGCTCTTTTAAGGGCAATTGGTGATGAGTAGGCTGGCCCCAGCCCCATTCTTTCGGGCTCAAGACCTGCAAAACCGTAACTACGTATTTTTGCTAATGGCTTATAGCCTAACTCATTTGCTTTTTGGCGGCTCATAAGTAACATCATGGCCGCACCATCGGTAATGGGGCAAGCGTTACCGGCCGTAATCGTTCCTGTTTTTTTATCAAAAAAGGGTTTCAGTTTTTCAAGGGCTTCTAAGGTTTGATTATCTCTTGGACCAATATCATTAATAATGACTTGGTCATATTTAGGACCTAAGGGAAAGGGCGCAATTTCTTGCCCCATAACTCCGGACTTTATCGCGGCCGAAGCTTTTTGATGTGAGGACAAGGCAAATAGATCTTGCTCTTTTCGAGTGATGCCCCATTCTTTAGCTAAAAGTTCGGCAGTGGCTCCCATATTTATACCAACAAAAGGGTCAGTTAATCCTTTCATGACCGAAATAATCGGAAAATATTCGTCTTTTTGATTTCCTGAGAGTAACGCTTGAATCATTTTAATATCATATTTAAATAACTGCCATAGTAGCGGTAACGCCTGAGACGGACCTTTTGCCGCAAAAAGCTTTCCAAATAAATCTTGAAATCGTTTAGGTAACATAATGGGCATCTGAGACATGGTTTCGGTGCCCCCCGCAATAACCACATCCATAACCCCAGCTCTAATTTTATCAAAACCATGAGATATTGACTCTAAAGCCGAAGCGCAATTTCTATGGACAGTATAAGCCGATGTTTTTAATGGAACTCCCGCACGAAGAGCTACCACTCGCCCGATATTAACCGCATCTACGGGGTTACCCGTGTTACCAATAATCACTTCATCTATAAGATCAACATTTAATTGAGTTTTTGCAATCAGCTCACGAAGGGCATGACGCCCTAATTCGGCTGGATGCACCCCCGCCAACTGAGTCCCTGATTTAGCAAACGGCGTACGAATTCCCTCTACGATAACCACATCTCTTAGATCCATTTTGGTAACTCCTTAGTTAATCATAACTTAATCATAAGTTAATCATAAGTTAATCATATTCATTTTTTTAATAAGAAATTTAAAATTTACTAAATTATAGTTTTTCAAAATTATTGTGCGCTTACATTTTCTAAATGAAAAGTATTATCTCTTACTCGTCTAACGACCACTTAAATTATTATGTTACTTAATGGGAAATGCTATAAAATAAAATAGTCGATGCTTAAAAAGGCTTGCACAGATCACAGATCACAGTTGATATATTCTTTGAATCCTTGAGAGGCACGGCCATCCATGGCCTCTGCATGCAGGGAGCTATCCATGCGCATGAGTCCTCAAGGATTCAAAGAATATATCAACTGTGATCTTCCCCAAGTATTTTTAGGCAAGCCATTGTGAGAACATACTTTGGCATGGTTTTAGGATATAAATAGATAAATTCTCGCAAATAAATAGGGACTTATTTTCATAATGGCAAGTAACCATTGGAAAAAATTATTTTTCAGTATCAACTAAAATAAACTAGACTTTAGACCTCTTAATTAAAACTAAAACTGTCCGAATAGTTATAAATGGAAAAATATTTTTTTATAAAACAGGCGTCATTGTATAAATTATCAATTTTATTTTGCTATATATTTATTAATCCCTCATTAAGTTATTCGCAAGCCCCTATAACTCCAACGTCCACAGGGTTTTATTATGAAACCAAACAAACCGATCTACCTGATTATAATAAGCTGCCACAGACAGTTTATACCGATCCGGATAATGATGAAATACTATTAACTCAGACACCCGGGTTACCCGATTCCGAATGCAAAAAAAATCCCCAAGCCTGTCATATCATTTCTATCAGAGGGGCCGAGCTTAAGCGCGATACTAAATCTCAAATTCAAAATGCTCCGGTATATAATGATGCAACCGAAGAAACAGATGTCGTACCTTTTGCAAAAGTAGATTACGAGTATGACTCTTACGAACTAGGACTTTACTCAAATGAAATCAAATCTAAGCAGCGAAAAAAAATAACAGGTTGGATTGATGCCAGAACTTTACACGAAGAAAGATTTAAACCCATTTACTCCGAATCTGAAGAAGAACAAAAAAAAGTAGACCCCAGCTGCAAGCGAAATTCAGGTACTTGCCCCATTCCCAATATAAAACCGAACAAGCCCTCAAATAACCTTGTTGATATTAAAAATGTGAGCGAAAAATTAAATCGAGATCTATTAACTCCCAAAAAAAAGGTTCTGACAGCTATTGATGCTGTAAGTCCCTTTATAGGTAATTGCCCAATTTCACCGCCAAACAAAAAAAGATTTGATCGCTGGTCAAATAAAAACCTTTATGATTTAGAAGTGCTACCCTATTTTAACAAGCTCAACCCCAAACAATTTGCCTCTGTACCTAAAGAAATAGCCCCAGGTAAGTTTGTTCCCGCAACTCGTGATGATCTTATTAATATTGATGCTTTAGCAAGAACCCTTTATTCAGAAATGAATGGTTGTTTTAAAGTCGGGGTTGAATACCCCATGGCGGTAGCCAAAGTTGTTCTTAACCGTGCTCAACTGAAAGAATCTAATAAGTTACCAAAACATTTTACGGGAAATCCTAATGACGAAACTAAACCCTTAGTTTCGCAGATCGTAGCGGCCCCTTTCCAATTTTCAGTATGGAACACAAAAGGTAAGTCTGCTGGACATGGTAACACAAGCTTAATGGCTCTTTGTCCAACAAAAGATAACTCCGAAAACAACTGGAAAAAGGATACTCCCAACAAGCTTGATAAACAGGCCTGGGAATTAAGCCTTAAAATTGCCACAGAAGCAATTTTATTTAAAGATGAATTTAATAAAAAAACAAAACAAGTCAGTCAACTTTATTATACTTCAAAACGAAGCAGCTATGACAAAAGAAGAAAACCAAACCCCCCTCCTAAAATCGAAGGCCGTAAGGTTGAATCTTATCAGTGTATGTACCTATGGAATGGTAAATAATAGTAAAAAAACTGAATAAATAAATCTATGCTAATATTCAAAGATATTAAAGACATTCAAAGATATTAAAGACATTCAAACTTATTAAGGATATTCAAACTATAACAGGCTAAAAGTAATACAAAAACTAGATTCCTGCTTGATGACGTTCTTGCTCATCAACAACTGATATAATGCCACCTTTTAACTGAGGCCGGTAAGCCAGGTGCTGAATATCATAAATAAAGTTACCATCAGCTAAATCAGGGATTTGCCATTCAGGGCCCATTCTAATGGCGTCAACAGGACAGGCTTCTTCACAAAATCCGCAGTAAACACAGCGTAAAATATCAATTTCATATTTAACTGGAAATTTTTCAACATGAGGATCGGCATGTTCTGATGCTACGATACTAATACAATCAGCAGGACAGTTTGTTGCACAAAGCATACAAGCTGTACATCTAAGTGAACCATCATTTTTAACTGTCAAAATGTGGTTTCCCTTAAACCTTGGAGAATAAGTATGCTGCTCTTCGGGATAATTAAGCGTTACTCGCTCGGAAGGACTAAATAAATTTTTAATCAAATGGGCAAAAGTGATTTTCACGCCCCCTAAAATTCCGGACAAATACCACATTCCTAAAGACTTATCTTTAATCTTATCGCTCATTGGTTGCCCCTCGTTTATAAATAAACTCGTTTTTCTTTCGTTCTTCAGCCATAACCTGACTAGCTGGTCTAGACTCTTGAACAAAGGGCTTAACAGCATGATCTGCCGCTGTCTCAGCTGCGGGTAACACCGCTTTTTGATCACCCATCATAAGCCCAATAGCTTGACCTAAGGTCAGAGCCTGACTCATCACAGTTGTTACCGCCCTAAAGCTTTGCTCAATTCCATTAAAGTTAATAAAAGTACCCGATTTTTCAAGATAAGACTTCATAGGAATTATAAAAAGATTAGATTTAACTTTTTCTTCAAGCTCTGGGTTAATCGTTGATTGCAACCAAACAATATTTTTTAGAGCCGAGATAAGCGAAACCATTTTTTGATTACTTTGTTTATAATAAGTCAAATCTTCAGGACCAGCGACAATGGCTGTATCAATCTGTCCTGCCTCAATGGCCTTTTCTAAATCTTCAACTTGGGTTTGAATATTATATTTTTCAAAAACCTTGATAAGCCCTTTGGTATTAGGGTTTCGGTCTCCCCTTAATAAGGTTCCATCAAAATTATTAATTTCTGAAATATGGCTATTCCAATGGTAAATATTTTTTATACCGATTGAGTTACCCACTGAAGCCAAAAAAGATTGAATAGCGATCTCATATTCTTCAACCGTATACTGACCCGTTAAAATCAAAGCTGTTTTATTTTTATTTTGAGCTATCACTTTTGAAGCCTGCATGGCCACATGCCCTGGGGCCTCATCTGTTACCCACTGACCTTGATTATATCGTTTTCCACCTTGGTAACGAGCTTGTTTATTAGCAAACTTATAAATATCTCGGCCCTGGTCACACATCCAATAGCCATTTACTTGCTCATTATAAACAGGTTTAACTCTAAAAAAACCTTCTGTATTAAAATAAACCTTAATATTGCAACCCGTTGAGCACCCATTGCATATTGTTTTTTGTTCTTTTAAATACCAGACCCTTTGTTTAAATCTAAAGTCCTTCGAAGTTAAAGCTCCCACAGGGCAAATATCTACGGTATTTAAGGAATAATTATTATCTAGTGACGTCCCTTCATGGGTACCCACTTCTGAATGATCTCCCCGGTTAAAAATCCCAAGCTCATTGGTTTTACTGACTTCCGTGGTAAAACGCACACAGCGAGAACATAAAATACATCTTTCCGAATCAAGTACAACTGTAGGCCCAAGATCTACGACTTTATGCTTTTTTTGCTTTGGCTCTGCCATAATCGAATCATACTGGCCAAATTCCATATACTGATCTTGCAACCCACACTCTCCCGCTTGGTCACAAACAGGGCAATCTAAGGGATGGTTGATTAAATGAAAATCAAGTCCCCATTGAACCGCTTCTTTTACTTTATCAGAAGTGTTATTAATATTCATTCCCTCGGTAACAACAGTATTACATCCCACCTGAAGCCTAGGGTTACCCTGAATTTCAACCATGCAAAGTCGACAAACTCCGGCCACACTCAGCCCGGGATGCCAGCAATAATGGGCTATCTTCATGCCCTCTTGGTGCATGGCTTCGATGACCGTTGTGCCCTCTTTTACCTCGACGGTTTGACCGTTAATGGTGCATTTGACCATGGTATAACACCTTTCCTTTAACTAAAGAGCGACCCTCTTTAACATAGTATTCAAATTCATGACGAAATTTAGTTACAAAACTTAATACAGGCAATGCGGCTGCATCTGATAAAGCGCAAATGGTTCGGCCTTTCATATTGTCAGCCACTTTTACGAGTAACTCAATATCACTCATTCGGCCTTGCCCTGCTAAAATACGGTGAGTAATTTTATCAAGCCAGCCTGTACCTTCACGGCAAGGCGTACACTGTCCACACGATTCATGATGATAAAAATGGGTTAAATTAGCCAAACAATCGACCATGCACTGCGAATCATCAATCACTATAACAGCACCTGACCCCAGCATGCTACCCAAACCAGATAAAGACTCATAATCAAGATTTGCTTTTTCAACTTCTTCAGCTGTTAAAACTGGGGCCGATGAGCCTCCTGGAATAACGGCTTTTAAAGATCGGCCCGCCTTTATCCCGCCGCCTAGATCATAAATCAAAGATTTAAGTGGGTAACCCAAAGCCAGCTCATAGTTACCAGGCTTTTTAACATTACCACTTAATGAAAACAGCTTTGTTCCTGGCGATTTTTCGGTACCATATTTTCGGTACTCTTGAACACCATCACGCAAAATTGGAATCACCGAGGCTAAAGTTTCGACATTATTTACAATAGTAGGCTTTTTTAAGTAACCTTGAATGGCCGGAAAAGGAGGCTTCAATTTAGGTTGACCTTTTTTACCCTCGAGAGAGGAGATTAACCCTGTTTCTTCGCCGCAAATATAAGCTCCGGCCCCTTGGTAAACATCCATATCATGATCAAAACCTGATCCTAAAATGTTTTTACCTAAATATCCTGCTTTATAAGCTTCTTCAATGGCCTTATTAAGTATAGAAATTGATTTGTAATACTCACCGCGCACATAAATATATGACTTATGTGAGTCCACAGCAAATGACGAAATAATCATGCTCTCAACCAACTGATGAGGGGCTTTTTCCATCATCATCCGGTCTTTAAAGGTACCGGGCTCTCCTTCATCTGCATTGCAAAGCAAATATCTTGGCTCACCATTTTTAGGTAAAAATCCCCATTTCATTCCGGTCGGAAACCCAGCTCCCCCACGCCCTCTCAGGCCCGAAGCTTTAACCATATCTATGATTTCCTGAGGTTGCATTTTTAAAGCCTTTTCAAGCATCTGGTAACCACCATTTTGCTTGTAGCCTTCTAAAAACTGAAACTCTGGCTTATCATAATACTGTGATAAAATTTTAATTTCGCTCATGGCAGCCCCTTTAAAATCGAAAGTGCCAGTTCGGGCGTTAAACTTTCGTAGTATGTTTCGTTAACTTGCATCATGGGCCCTGTTCCACAAGAACCCAAACATTCAACTCTTGAAATTGAAAATTTTCCGTCAGCTGTTACTTCATCTAATCCTATGTCTAAATTTTGACATAAAAAATCTGAAATATCGGGGGCTCCATTAATATGGCACGAAAGAGTTCCGCAAAGTTGAACATGATATTTGCCAACTTTTTTTTGATTAAACATCGTGTAGAATTTAAAAACTTCGTTGATGCGTGAAGAAGGAATTTGCATCACTTTTGAAAGAGCCTCAATGGCCTCATCATTAATCCACCCCTGATTTTGCTTTTGAACAGCATACAATGAGGGAATAATAGCTGATTCTATGGTTTCAAATCGAGCCATTTGTTTTTTAACTTCTTCTACACTCTCTGAACTTAACTCAAACATAACTGACTCCCAAAAGTAACATTTAAACTTCTTTAGCGTTTATTATCTATCTAGCTCTCCCGCAATAATGTTCATCGAAGCCACAGCCGCTATCGCATCAGCAATCATACTGCCTTTAACAATTGACGGAAATGATTGATAAATAGCAAAGCACGGAGGTCTGACCTTAAGTCGATAAGGGGCTGCCGAACCATCTGACACCAGATAATAACCCAGTTCACCATTGGCCGCTTCAGTCGCATCATACACTTCACCTTGAGGTGGCTTGATACCTTTAATAATCAACATAAAATGATTCATTAATCCTTCGATGTTACCGTAGACGTCCTTTTTTTCGGGTAACACAATTGATTTATCTCGTATGGTATAGTCGCCTTCAGGGATGTTTTTACATATCTGTCTTACAATTTTAACAGATTCGCGCATTTCTTCGATACGCACTAGGTAACGATCATAAATATCTCCACTTGTACCTACTGGGATTTTAAAATCAAGCTGATCATAACCATAGTAGGGCTTAAGCTTTCTGATATCGTGAGCCATCCCCGTGGCCCTAAGCAGTGGCCCCGTGTATCCCCAGGCTACGGCCTCTTGGGGCTTAATAGGGGTTACCCCCATAGTTCGTTTTACAAAAATTTTATTATCTAACATTAAACGGCTAATTTCATCGATTTCTTTATCCATAGAGTCACAAAAATCCAAAATAAGCTGGTACCAACCCTCGGGTGGCTCGTTACCAATACCACCGATACGAGTTAAAGAAACCGTCAACCTAGCCCCGCACAGCTTTTCAAATATATCGTAAATTTTTTCTCGAAACACAAATAAATGAAAAAAGGCACTCAAGGCCCCTAAATCAACACCGCCCGTACCAACAGCTACAATGTGGTCAGCAATTCTTGATAGCTCAGCTAATATAATACGAATCGCTTGCGCCTTGGGCGGAATTTCAACTTCTAAAAGCCGCTCTACTGCCTTACAGTAACCAATATTATTCATAGGGGCTGAGCAATAATTAAGTCGGTCTGTATAGGGAATAACCTGCTGGTAAGGGTGAGTCTCTGCCATTTTTTCGAAACAGCGATGAAGATAGCCTATTTCACAATTTGCCCTGACAATCGTTTCTCCATCAAGTTCGGCCATAACCCTCAAAGTCCCATGCATAGCCGGATGCGAAGGACCAATATTAAGCGGTAACAGTTTGGGATTAAGCACATCCCCTGGCGAACCAGGCTCGTTATCAAAATGAATAGGTAACGATGTAGCGCAACTTTGTTGCCTACTTGCTTCATAGTCTTTACGTAACGGATGGCCTACAAACTCATGATGAGTTAATATTTTTCTTAAATTAGGATGGCCATGAAATTTGATACCAAACATATCAAAAGCTTCTCGCTCAAACCAATCAGCCCCTTTCCAAACCTGAATCACACTTTCGACACCTTCATTTTCGGCCACCTGGGATTTAATCCTCAGCCTCTGACCTGTTATAGAGTTTAAAAGGTGGTAAACCACATCAAAACGCAAAGCCCGATCAGGATAATCCACACCGCAAATATCAATCAAAAAATCAAACTGTTTAACTTCAAATAAAAACTGCATCAGGACCACGATATCGTCTTTAGGAACTTCGATTGCCTGGTCTCCAAAAGCATCTATAAAAATATACTTTTCAACTTGTAAACTTTGATTTTTAACAAAATCACTTTTGAGTTCATCAAACGAAATAAGATGTTTCATAATTCAGGAGCCTTCCAGTTTTGTTTCCATGGTCTTGGGTTTTGATCTTTAATCATTTTTTGTAGTAACATGATACCATCCAAAACCGCTTCAGGAGTCGGAGGGCAACCCGGAATAAATACGTCTACGGGTATCACTTTATCTATACCCTGTAACACATGATAAGCTCTATAAAACCCACCAGATGAGGCACAGACGCCCATTGATAAAACATATTTAGGCTCAAGCATTTGCCTATAAATACGAACTAAAACGGGGGCCATTTTTTCGGTAATTGTACCTGCAACTAAGAGCAAGTCCGATTGCCTTGGTGAAAATCTAACCACTTCGGCCCCAAATCGGGCCAAGTCATATTTAGGTCCCATAACTGACATTAGCTCAATACCGCAACAAGCTGTACCATAGGCTAAGGGCCAAAGAGAATTTCTCTGTCCCCAGGTCATAACCGCATCAAGTTGAGTCGTAAAAGCAAATGACCGAGTTAAATCGTCGTGGTTTTGAGTCCCCGTCATCGCTGAGTCTAAAGACATGCTCATAAACAAGCCCTTTCATCTGCATTTTGCAATTGAAAACATTTTGATATAGTTTTGACAGAAAATATAAGTAAACTCAATGCTCTATTAGCATAGCTACTTCATGACTATTTGCGTAGCAAGATTTGACATTTTTTTGAGCAGCCTTTTTATTGAGTTACCTTTAAACTGATTTGAGTAATTAAATGATCTGCGATCAAAATAAGCAAGTGAGGTGAGGTGAGGTGAGGTGAGGTGAGGTGAGGTGAGGTGAGGTGAGTAACAAATAACAACACCCTTTTGCAAGCCCATTAAATAGCAACGCTGTTTGTTATATCCTATTCACAACTTTAATCTTTAAATCTCTTGAGTATAGATTAAAAAGCTTATGACTTTAAATCAGATTCTTAAATCACCACTTAAAACCTATATACTTGAAAATAAAAAAACCTTTTTTGCTGGTATGTTTTTTTTAGTGCTCACAAACGCCCTTGATGCCAGTTACCCACTCATTATTAAAAATGCTATTGATAGTTTTTCAGAAATTCAAAATAACTCTTTTCAAGAAACGCTTAAATGGGGCGGACTTTTTTTTATTGTGTTAAGCCTACTCGCTGTTACTCGCTATTATTGGAGGGTTTATTTTGGAGCCTATCACACCCGCGCTGCCGAAGACTTAAGGCAAAGGCTTTTTAATCATCTTTCTCAAATGGACCCCCTGTTTTACAGCAAAGAGCCTACGGGCGAAGTTGTCAGTCTCATAATTAACGATATCCAAGCTTTTCGCCAAGCCATTGGCCATGCTGTTTTAGTTATCACCGATGGATTACTTATAGCTATTTTTATTATCCCCACAATGTGGAAGCTCAACGCGGATTGGATGTTTAAAACACTTATTTTTATACCCGTTTTGCCCTTTTTAATTAAATATATTATGACCCAAATCAATCTAAATTTTAAACTCCAGCAAAAAAGATTGGCAGAACTCAGTAACTTTACACAAGAAACCCTAAGTGGAATTAAAATTATTAAAAGCTTTGCCAACGAAAGCCGAAGACTTAATCTTTTTCGAGGCTATAATGATAAACTTTTAGAGATCTCTCAAAAAATTGCCTTTTTTGATGCCTCCTTTGGACCATCAATGGAGTTAGCAGTTACCATTGGCTCGGCCATTTTAATTTTTATTGCAGCCCCAGATCTTATGAGTGGACAAGTGACCGTGGGCACTTTTATTGCTTATCAAAGATATATTACAAAAATGGTTTGGCCTATGACAGCTCTTGGAATTGGTTTTTCGCAATACCAAAAAGGGATGACTTCATTTAAAAGAATTAAAGAAGTATTTGCGCAAAGTAACCCTATTTTAAGCGGCCCCAATGCTCTTAATAAAATCGAATCATTGGTTATCAATAATCTTAGCTTTTCGTATACTGATAAAAACCCCGCCCTACAAAATGTTTCACTCAAAATGTTAGATAAAAGTAAGATTGGGTTACTTGGCCCCGTTGGATCCGGAAAATCAACTCTCACTCACTTAATGCTTAGACTCTATTCGCTTCAGGAGGGCCAGATTTTAATTAATAATCAAGATTTTTCAACGTATTCGATTGATGATCTAAGAGCGCGCATTCGCCTTTTAACTCAAGAGCCCCTTTTATTTTCGATGAGCGTAAGGGAAAATTTAAAACTAAGCTCCTCCCTCTCCACGGATGAAGATATTTGGAAAAGCCTAGAAGTCGCCGAAATTAAAAATGAAATTCTAAGCCTTCCCCAAGGCCTTGACACACTTGTGGGCGAAAAGGGAGTCAATTTTTCAGGTGGTCAAAAACAAAGACTCTGCCTAGCAAGAGCCATTTTATCAAAACCAGATTTTTTAATACTTGATGACCCCTTAAGTGCCGTAGATGTACATACCGAAAAACTTATAATAGAGCATCTCTCAATGTTAGATATTAACTTAGTTATCATAAGCCACAGACTGTCAGTTCTTAAAAATTGCGAAAAAATTTATGTTATACATAATCATAAGATTCAAGCCGAAGGAACTATAGAGCAGCTTTTACAATCGAGCCCTTTGTTTAAAGAAATTTATAAACTTCAAAAGGAGTCTTTGTGAACTCCCATTATAGCGAAGAAACCGTTCAAACCCAACTCAGCTTAAAGCAGCTATTTTTAGGCCTTTGGCCTTATATAAAAAAACATAAATCAATAGCAATTTTTTCACTCGTTTTAACTTTAGTTCACATCCTTGTCGCAAGGCTGTTACCCCTAAGCATTGCCTATGCCATTGACCATGGAGTTACTCAAAAAAATCAACAAACATTTATAACGGCAGCCATTGTTTATTCGATCTTACAAATTATTTTTACTTTTTCTGAGTTTTTATATGCCTATGGCTATGCAAGATTAGGTAACCGAGTTTTGTATGATCTTAAAAATGATTTACTTTGCCACATTCAAAAACTACCTATGAGTTTTTTTAATAAAAACCCGATCGGACGACTTGTAAATCGAATTACCTATGATCCGAACTCCTTACAAGACGTATTTTCGGAGGGGTTAATTACTGTTTTTATCCAATTTATATCGCTACTGAGCGTGATTGCCTCTATGCTTTTTGTATCTTGGAAACTCACTTTAATTTCGCTTATTACTTTACCCCTATTTATTTATTGGGCCCTTCAGGTAACCCAAAAAATGCGCTACTTTCAAAGGGCTTCAAAAAAAGAAATGGGCCTACTTTCGGCTTTTGTTACCGAAAGACTTCAGGGGGTTAAGACTTTGCAACTCCTAGGGGCTGTTGATCTTACCAATCAAGCATTTGCCGAACATTCAAACTCATACAAAACGCAAAGCTTAAATGTGATTCAAGCCGGTGCTAGGCTTCACCCTGTAATAAATATGGCCACAGCTTTTATCTTATCATCACTTATTATGGCCTCAGGCGCCTTTACACAAGAGCAAGGCCTATCTCTTGGGGCACTCACAGCTTTAATTTTATATACCCAAGATTTTATCCCCCCCTTGCGAACAATCCTTGAACGTTACCAACAATTTCAAAATAGCATGACCTCAGCCGAAAGGATTTTTCCTTTACTTAAAGAACCGACAGAACAAGAACTCTCAATAGAACCATTAAAAAATAATAATCCCTCTTATCAATCCCCCCACGTGGCATCTACTATTACGGCTACGGCCGCCGCTACTACTCATTTTAACACGAGCCCTAGCAATGCCATAAGCGGTATCGCTGGTAACAGCTCAAGTTTTGCTCAAGGAGAAATTCTTATTCAAAATTTAAGTTTTCAATATGGCAAAGATTTGCCTGTCGTTTTAGAGCAAATCAACCTAACCATTAATGCCGGAGAAAAAATTGCTTTTGTTGGCAAAACAGGATCTGGAAAATCTACCCTTATCTCACTACTACAAAGGTTTTATGAGCCGAGCGAGGGGCTAATTATGATTGATCAAAGGCCCATTTCTGAAATTCCCTTACCGCAACTCAGAAAATGCATTGGCGTTATCCAACAAGACCCTTTTGTCTTTAGAGGAACACTCAGAGAAAACTTTACTCTTGCTGATACCGACATGAGCGATGAAATTATTAACGATAAATTGGCTCAGCTCGGCCTTGCTGAATATTTTGATTCAAAAAAAATGAATCTGGATTTCAGCATCGAAGAAAAAGGCCAAAATATATCCCTAGGCGAAAGACAGCTTATTAACTTTGTCAGACTATTTTTAGTTAATCCAAAAGTTTTAGTTCTTGATGAAGCTACGGCCAATCTGGATTCTATCACAGAAAGCATTTTAGATAAGGCCCTTAAGGAGCTGACTAAAAACAGAACAACTCTAATTATTGCCCATCGCCTTTCGACCCTTCAAGGATGCCATAAGCACTACCTTGTAAGCCAAACAAAAATTAGTTTAACAGATATAAAAGTGATTGAAAACAATCCAGATTTATTAGTCTGATTTATTAGTCTGATTTATTTCTCGAATTTGCTGGAACACGCCGATCCAGGGGGTACCTGACCCTCAAGGAAATCTATAATGAATCGATGCGAATAAGCTTTTGATCAGATCATCAAGGAGCCATTCTTTATATCCTTAAGGAACGGCCATCCATGGCCTCTTCATGCATGGGGCTATCCATTCGCATGAGGTCTAAGGATATAAAGAATGGCTCCCTGATGATCTCCCCCAAATTTTTAGCTAGACTGTGGTTAGGATTTTTTAAATTTACTTGGATTTAGCCATTTCCCGCTAAACTCTTACAAATTTATAATCCCAAAAGACTCACCTACAAAAAACTTGGAAAAGTTCACCGGATATTTATTCATTTTATCCTTGAGGCCTCAAGCGCATGGATAGCATAACGCTTGCAGAGGCCATGGATGGCCGTGCCTCAAGGATAAAAAGAATAAATATCCGGTGAACTGTACAAAACATTTTTCATCATCGATTAAATATTTGAACGTACTTTTTTAAAATAAATAAAATGAGTTGGGTCATCAGGCCAGGGCTGCTTGGGGTAACGCCCTTTAAGCTCTTTTTTAATTTCAATATAAGATGAATTCCAAAACTGCTCAATTTGACTTGTTATTTGAATAGGACGCCCATGAGGCCCTAAAATAATAAGTGCTAAAGCCTGCCCCCCTATAAAGGGATGCTGGCTTAAACCAAATAAATCTCTTAAATAAACCGAAGATTGAATTCGCCCCTCTTGAGTATACTCAATAGCCATACTTTTACCGTTGGGCAGAGCTAATTGCGAAGGCCAATCCCTATTAAGTTGATTTCGCAAGTCCCAATTTAAATATTTTTCAAACTCTTGGGGCCAATCTAAGGTTAATATATCTTCGATATCAGAAAAATCATTAAAATTAAACTGTTCTGTTGCCAATTTAAATATGTCAGAAACGGACAAAATAAAATTTTCATTATCACCGTTACTATTACTTTTACTATTTTGAATAGAAATATTTTTAATAAAAAGTTGATAACGAGTGACCCACTGATTAAACATTGAATTTTTATCTATTATCAACTCAAAATGATCTAGCAAATAATCTTTAATTAATTTGTTTTTTTGCGACTGACTGGTTTGATCATACCTGATTTCACTTATTGGAATTTTTAAAAAATAGGTCGTTTTAATAAGTACCGATTTGAGTGTTGATGGATTAAAATCAAAACTCTCTTGAATTGAAATAAGATGACCCAATTTTGCAAAAATAAGCTCTTCTTGCTCAATTTTAATAAACCCCGATACGCTAAGTTCCCCTCTACTTTTAAATAGATCTAAAGCCACGCCCCAGTAATCCGCTGAAGTGTCTAATGATGCGGACGCCTCTAGTTTTGCCCCCACACCACTGGCCAATAATACCTTAGAGGAGTCGTTTTTTCTAACTCGAAAAACCCTTTCTGGAAATATTTCAATCCATAACAAAACAAATTCATGTTTATTCTCAATAAAGGATTTAATTTTTTTTGTTACCCAGATATCAAATGGTAATTCGTTAAATTGCTTATCTTTTAAGATATAAGCTAACGAACGAGATAACTTTTTAAATAATTCAGATTTTTTAAATTTTTCGATTTTAAATTCTAAATGGCCAGCAGCCAAAATATCATGTTGATTATCAGTAAATTTATCACCGTAAGATCGGCCTGATTGATAATTTTGCTGATCCTCTTTTAACTCTTGCTTTGCAAACTCTGAAAGATAAATAACAACAGGGATCATAGCCCAAGCCAATGAGTTATTTTTATCATAAGCTCGGGCTAATAAAACTGAAAATGAAAACTCCATATTCATTTGCATGGCCATTTGCCCAACAGAAGTTAGTTTCATATCTTGATCCACCAATTCAAACTTAATTAAATCTTGTTTGGCTTTACTTAAGCTTTCAGGTAAAGGTTTTTGAACCCACGAAAAACTTTCAAAATGAGTAACACCCATTTCACAAAGCCGTAAAAGATAGGGCCTTAAATCTGACCTTTGTACTTCAGGCTCAAGTTGCAAAGCCATGGCCTGCTGTTCTAATTTGGTCCAAGTCAAATATACGGTTCCAGCCCTTTGGCGCGCCGACCTACCCGCTCTTTGTTTAGCACTTGAAAGAGATATTTTTTTTAACTCAAGTTCTGTAAAATTTAAATCCTTGTCCCAACGAGCCACTCTCTCAAGACCCGAATCAATAACTGTGTTCACATTTGGTACGGTTAGCGAGGTTTCTGCAATATTAGTAGCAAGAATAATTCTTTGCTCGTCACCACTTGGTTCTGTGAGAACTTGGTTTTGCTGCTCTAAACTCATAGCGCCATAAATTTTTAAAATTCTAACTTCATTATTTAACGAGCTTTGCAGTAACATCTTTTCGATCCGGTCACACTCGGCTTTTCCGGGCAAAAAAACTAAAAAAGAGCCCTGACTTGATTTGTTTTCGCTGTACGCCTGAGTAATTAAATTATACATTTTTTCAAACCAAAGATGATCGACTCTTAATGATTGGCTGATTTTACTTGGGACTGTTATCATCGGAAAAATTTGCCCTGGAATATCTAAAACCCTTATCTCGTTTGTTATATGACTTAAATCAAGCCCATCAAGAGTTGCTGACATAAGAACTATTTTATAATTTAACGAATAAAGTTGTTGAAGCTCCCATAAACAAGCAAAAATAATATCAATAGATAATGATCTTTCATGAAACTCATCCAAAATAATGCAATCAATATTTTTTAAAAATTCAATGTCACTTAATAAATTTAAAAATATTCCATCAGTCATGTAGATAAGCTTTGAATCTCGTGTTGACTGATTATCAAATCTGACTTGGTAACCAACTTCCCTACCTACCGATGTATTATTTAATTGCGATACAAATCGTGCCGACCCTATCGCTGCAATTCTACGCGGCTGAACAACAATAACTTTTTTATTTGTTCTTATTAAAGCTAAAGGGACCTGAGTGGTTTTTCCTGACCCCGGTGTGGCTTTTATAACGGTAATACCTCGATGAGTTGGGTCAAAAATTGAGTTTAAGATTAACTCTAAAAAAGGCTGAATAGGAAATATCATATAAGAGAGACTTCTTTTTTGGTTTCACGCTGAGATATACAGAAAAAATGGATATTCAAAATAGCACTCCTATTTATTTGTACCCATTTACCACTTATTTCATTATCGACAGCTACTTTCATTATTTTAAATCTAACATGAATCGAATGAAGTCTATTTAAAAAATGAAGTCTATTTAAAAAATAGAGTTTTTTCGATTTGAACTTTACCATTGACATCTTTTATAGCGATCACGGCCTTTCGCTTTAAGTAATCTAAATCAATAACTCCATAGTTAGACTCGAAATAAGCAGGACCTACTCTCTGAGCATTTGATTCGTTATAGAGTGTGCTTTTTTTATTAAGACCACTCGAGGTTAACTCGTACAACATCCATTTCTTATCTATCTTAAGCTGATTAAGCTCGGCCAAATGTCGATCTCCCGAAATCATTAGCAAATTTTTAATTTTATACTTTTTTATAAGATTTAATAGCTTTTCTTTTTCGTGCGGAAAGTTTGCCCATTTTTCAAACCCATGCTCTTCAGCAATAAACTGAGTTGATGTTACCAAAATTCTAAAATTGGCTGGGCGTTGAAGCTCATTTTCTAACCATACCCATTGCTCATTTCCTAAGAACGTTTGCGAAGGGTCTAAATTAGGTTTATATAATTTTAATTTTACTCCTGATGTATCTTTTGCTAATGCCGAACGATAGGTTCGCGTATCAAGTAATATAACCTGTAATGTTTTTGGCTTGTTACCAACAATAAATGAGTGATAGATTCCTTTTTGGGCCGTGGGTATCAGTTTTTTATCGTTTGGAAAATAGGCTAAATAACTTTGCTTAGCCTCCTCAAACTCCGGATGATCTCCGCCCCCATCATTAACTCCAAAATCGTGATCATCCCACACCCCAATCCAAGGCGTTTGCTTTCGAAACTCTTGAAGTTGACTATTTTGAAGTTGTTTTATGTAGGTAGTGACTATGGGCTTAGTCTCGGCATACGAGGCATACACATTATCTCCTGTACCTATAAAAAGGTCAGAGTTTTCAGAAATAAGGGGGGCCCAAATCGGAAGCGGATACCTTTGATCTGAGCACGAACCAAATGTAATTTTTGAAATCACTTGAGTCACCGTCAGAGCCTGGTTGGTCGAAAGCTCTTCAATTTTTTTTATTTCCTCTTTCCATAGGTATTCCTTTCCTAGGATTTTTTGAGAGATTCCTGCCTTGCTTGAGGGAGATAGCATTTGACAAGAAGAACTGACTAAATAAAAACTCATAAGCGTAAATAACCATTTAAATCGAATCATCTTAGTTTCTCCTATCTAAATTATTTTTTTGACCTTTTTTAATTTATCTAAACAAATTTCTTTAAATCACTTTAAAACACTCTACATCACTATAAACCCTATCAAATCAGTTAAACACTCTCAAACA